>JBEBGT010000284.1:0-5025 GCA_040081365.1 Candidatus Eiseniibacteriota bacterium
TGAAGCGCGCACTTGCGGCTCCCGCCCTGCTGCTCGCCACCGTGCTCCTCGCCACCCCGGCCCAAGCCGGGTTCGTGATCGTGAACCTCGACGCACCGGGCGTGGGATTCAACGACCCCACGCCCGCAGCACCCGTCGGCGGCAATACCGGCACGACGGTGGGCCAGCAACGGCTCAACGTGTTCGTGCAGGCCGGTCAGATCTGGGATGCGATCCTGCAGAGCCCGATCACGATCCGCGTGCAGGCCCAGTTCGATTCGCTGCCGTGCACGGCCACGGGCGCGGTGCTCGGGGGCGCGGGCGCCAACGTGCTCGATTCGGACTTCGCGAACGCCGGCTTCGCCGCCACGTGGTACACCGGCGCCGAAGCGAACCGGTTGGCCGGCACCGACCTCGACCCCGGGGCCAACGACATCGATGCGATCTTCAATTCGCACATCGGCCGCACCAACTGCCTCACGGGCCGGCCGTGGTACTACGGCTTCGACGGTAACGAGGGGCCGTCCGCGGTGGATTTCCTGCCCGTGCTCTTGCACGAGATCGGCCACGGGCTGGGCTTCTACACCACGACGGACGAGAGCAATGGCCAGTACTTCGCCGGCCTGCCCAGCGTCTTCGACCGCTACCTGCTCGATTCGGTGAGCGGCAAGCACTGGTACCAGATGACGCCCGCCGAGCGGCAGGCCTCGGCGCTCAACAGCGAGCAGCTGGTGTGGGACGGCCCGGCCGTGAACGCGGCGCGCACGCAGTTCCTGGGCCCCGGCGCGCACGTCGTCACGAGTGGCGCACTCACGGCGGATTACCCGAGCGGGCAGGGCGTGTTCTTCCCGCCGCTCACGAACGCCGGCACCACGGGGCAGGTCGTGCTCGTCAACGACGGCGTGGGCACTGCGAGCGACGGCTGCAACACGCCGTTCGTGAACGCCGCGTCGGTCTCGGGCCGCATCGCCCTCGTCGATCGCAGCGCCACCTGTGCCATGCCGGTGCAGGCGCTCAACGCGCAGGCGAACGGCGCGATCGGCGTGATCATCATCAACAGTGTCGCGGGTCCCGAGCCGCCGATCCGCGGTGCGTCGCCCACCGTGCTGATCCCGGTCGCGAGCGTGTCGCACGCCAATGGCAACGCGCTGCGCGCCGCGCTGTTGTCGGGCACGGTCACCGCAACACTCGCGCTGGAACCCAGCCGCATCGCCGGCGTGCAGCCGCCGGGCCGCGTGCGCATGTACGCCCCGAATCCCGTGCAGCCGGGCTCGAGCGTGTCGCACTTCGACGTCTCGGCGTTCCCGAACCTGCTCATGGAGCCGGCCATCAACCCGGATCTCGGTGACGGCGTCGACCTCACGTTCCACGCGTTCTACGACATCGGCTGGTTCCCGCAGCTGGTGGGCGTACCCGGTGCCGAGCCCCACGAGCTCGCGTTCTCGCACGCGCCGAACCCGGCGCGCGACGGCGGGGTGCTGCGTTTCCGCCTGCCGGCGCCCGAACACGTCGAGCTGGAACTGTTCGATGTCAGCGGCCGCCGCGTGGCGGTGCTGGCGAACGGAATCCTGGAGGGGGGCGAGCACCGCATCCGCTGGGACGGCCGTGACGCCGCGGGCCAGCGCGTCGGTGCCGGCGTGTACCAGGCCCGACTGCGGGCCGGGCATGAAGCGCGCACGGTGAGCGTGGTGCGGCTCGACTGACGCGGCCCGGCTGCGGTGCGGGAGCGACCGGCTCCCGCGCCTCAGTCGGGCTTGCGCGGTACGTCCTCGGCCAGCCGATAGCCCACGCCGGTCTCGGTGAGCAGCAGCCGCGGGCGCGACGGATCGGCCTCGAGCTTGTGACGCAGCTGCGCCATGTACACACGCAGGTAGTGATGCTCGCTCGTGTACGCCGGCCCCCACACCGCTCGCAGCAGCACGTCGTGCGTGATCACACGGCCCGCATGCCGTGCGAGTTCGGCGAGCAGCTTGTACTCGCGCGGCGTGAGCCGGATGTCGCGGCCCTCGAGCGTGACCGAGCGCTGCGCGAGATCGATGCGCAACCCACCGCTCTGCACCACACTCGCGACCTCGCCGCCCGCCGGCCGGGCCGCACGCCGGAGCGCGGCGCGCATGCGGGCCAGCAACTCGCCCATCGCGAACGGTTTGGTCACGTAGTCGTCGGCCCCCGCATCCAGCACGCGCACCTTGTCGCTCTCCTGCCCGCGCGCCGAGAGCACCAGGACGGGCACGGCACTCCACTCGCGCAGCCGGCGCACGACCTCGATGCCGTCGGCATCGGGCAGCCCGAGGTCGAGCAGCACGAGTTCGGGCGAGCGCATGGCCGCGGCATGGATGCCGGCCTCGGCGTTCTCGGCCTCGACCAGCGCGAAACCCTGCGACTCGAGTCCTGCGCGCAGGAAGCGGCGGATCGCGGCGTCGTCCTCGATGACGAGCACCACCACCGGAGCGGCGGTCACGAGCCGCCCTCCGGCGCTTCGGGCTCGACCGATGGCGGATCGCCTCCGGCGGGCACCTCGAGCCGGAACACAGCGCCGCCCTGGGGATGATTCGCGGCCAGCAGCCGGCCGCCGTGCGCCACGGCGATCCCGCGCGCGATGGTGAGACCGAGCCCGGCCCCAGCACGCGCGCGCCGCGCGTCGCCGCGCCAGAACTTCTCGAACACCTGCTGCTCGCCCCCCGCCGGCAGCCCGGCCCCGTGGTCGCGCACTTCCAGCACGAGCATACCCCCGGCCAGCGACGCCGTGAGTTCCACCGGTGTGTCGCTCGGCGTGTAGTGCAGGGCGTTCTCGACCAGGTTGGTCACCGCCTGAGCGTAGAGCACGTCGTCGATGCGCACGAGTGGGACGTCGCGCGGTGCGTGGAACTCGACCCGCCGGCCTGCCGCCAGCCGCTCTGTGCGGGCGAGCACGGCCCCGACCACTTCCTCCAAGGAGTGCCACTGCGTGTTCGCGCGAACCGCACCCGACTCGAGACGCGTGGCGTCGAGCAGGTCCCCGACCAGACGGTTCAACCGCGTCGCTTCATCGACGATCGTGCTGGCGAGTTCACGCCGCGTCTCGTCCGGCAACGCGGACTCCTCGAGCAGACTGCTGCCCGCGCCCGTGATCACCGCGAGCGGCGTGCGCAGGTCGTGCGACACCGAACTGAGCAGCGCGTTGCGCGTGCGCTCGGCCTCGACTTCCACGCGCGAGCGCTCCGCCGCCTCGGCCAGCCGCGCGCGCTCGACCGCGACCGCGGTCTGGTTCGCGAACGTCGCGAGCAGTTGCTGCCGGTCGAGCTCGCGGAACCGGCGCGGGTCGCGCGGCTGCAGCGCCAGTACGCCCAACACATGCCCCGAGGCCACGAGCGGCAGGTGCAGGGCCTGCGAACCGGGCAACGTGCCCGTGCCGAGCCCGGCCGGTTGCGCATGGTCGAACACCCACTGCGCCACACCGCGCTCATGCGCATGATCGTCCACGAGCGTGGCATCGCCCGCCACCACCTCGACGCGGTCCTGGTCGCCGGGCAGCAGCGCGGCCGCACGGCATTCGAACACCTCGGTGATGCGCTGCACCGCGGAACCCAACAGATCGCGCATGCTGCGCCGCCCGGCCAGTTCGCGGGACAACTCGTGCAATGCAGCGGCACGGCGGGCCCGCTGGCGCTCGTCCTGTGCCTGGTCGCGCAGCCGCGCGGTGAACGTCCCGATGACCGCCGCCACCACCAGCATGACCACGAACGTCACGATGTACTGCGTGTCGCTGACCTGGAACGTGAAGCGCGGCGGCACGAACAGGAAGTCGAACGCCGCCACGGCGAGCAGCGAGGCGAGCATGGCCGGCCCGCGCCCGAACGCCATGGCGCTCACCACCACGCCGAGCAGGTAGAGCATCGCCAGATTCGAGAGGTCGAGGTAGGCGTGCAGCAGTGCGCACACCGCGGTGACGGCCCCGAGCACCGGCAGCGTGCCCGCATAGCCGCGCCAGCGCACCACCGCGGGCGGCACCGCTTGCCGCTCGGGCGTACCGCTGGCGTCGTCGCCTCGCAGCACATAGACGTCGGCGTCCCCGCTGTCGTGCAGTAGTGCCGGCACGAGCGCGCCCGACCACCACGTGGCCCAGCGCGGACGGCGCGGCTTGCCCACCACGACGCGCGACACGTTGCGCGCGCGCGCGAACGCCAGGATCTCGTCGCGCACACGCAGGCCGTTCAGGATCACCGCTTCGGCGCCGAGCTCCTCGGCCAGTCCCATCACGTCGACCATGCGGTCCCGGTGCGCGTCCCCCTGCTGCACCGCCCCGGGAGTCTCGACGTGCACCACGATCCACTCGGCCCGCAGGGCCCCCGCCATGCGCCGCGCGGCACGCACCAGGCGCAGCCCGCTCTCGGGGTCGCCCAGGCACACGAGGATGCGTTCCCGCACGGCCCACGGTTCGGCGATGCCCTCGGCGCGACGGTAGGACTCCATCTGCGCGTCGACCCGCTGTGCGGTCTGCCGCAGCGCCAGCTCCCGCAGCGCGATGAGCGTGCCCTTGCGGAAGAAGCCGCCGAGCGCGCGCTCGATCTGCGCGGGCACATAGACCTTGCCCGCGCGCAGACGCTGCAGCAGGTCGTCAGGCGGCAGGTCCACCAGTTCGATCTCGTCCGCGCGGTCGAGGATCGTGTCGGGCACGGTCTCGCGGACCTGCACGCCGGTGATCTGCGCGACCACGTCGATGAGACTCTCGATGTGCTGCACGTTGAGCGTCGTCGCCACATCGATGCCGGCCGCAAGCAACTCCTCGACGTCCTGCCAGCGCTTCGCGTGCCGCGAGCCCGGGGCGTTCGTGTGCGCCAGCTCGTCGAGCAGCAGGAGCCCGGGCCGACGCGCGAGCGCGGCGTCGAGGTCGAACTCCGGCACGGTGACTCCACGATGCTCGGAGGAGCGGCGCGGCAACTGTTCGAGCCCCTCGAGCAGCGCCTCGGTCTCGCGCCGGCCGTGCGTCTCGACGAGCCCGACCACCACGTCCACACCGGCACGGCGGCGCTCATGAGCCTCGGTGAGCATGGCGTAGGTCTTGCC
>JBEBGT010000285.1:0-5023 GCA_040081365.1 Candidatus Eiseniibacteriota bacterium
ATGCGTTCCCAGGGTGAGGACGGCCTGCAGCTGGTGCCGACCCACAAGATGTCGCTGGAGCAGGCGCTGGAGTGGATCCGCGAGGACGAGTTGCTGGAGATCACGCCGACCTCGTTGCGCCTGCGTAAGCGTGTGCTGCAGGCCAACATGCGGCCGCGTTACTGGCAGAAGCAGGGCGGCTGAGAAGCGGGTGTCGTGGGGCCTGGCCTGCCGGCCGGGTCCCAGGGCACGGCCGCAGGGCAGCGCCTTGCGAGCCAGGCAGGCCATGGCCATGCACTTAGCCCCGCCGGCCCCGGGGCCGTCCGGCACCCGTGAGCGCGGATTTTTCCGCTCAGGTGGGGCCCGGAGCAGCCGATGCTCCGGAGGACACCGGGTGCCGCCGCCCGGGCCCCATAGGACGCCATGGACGCCTCTTCGAAGTCCGCGCACGACGCGCCAACCCCGCTCGGCATGAACGCGCCCGCTCCCACCGGAGCGGGGCCGGTCTCGTCGTTCCTGCTCGCGCGTGGGATGGACCTGCAGCGCGAGGGCACGCGCATCGTCGCGGGCTTCGCGCTCCTGCTGGCGCTGGGCGTGACGGCACTCAACGTGACGCTGTGGCACAACGCCGGCCGCCGCATCGAGACCGAGGCCTGGGCCCGCCTGGAGGCCGCCGCGGAAGTGCGTCGTGGCGACGTCGACCATCTGCTGCGCGTGACCCGGCGCGAGGCGTTGAGCGTGGCGCACGATCCGTACATCGCGAACGCGGTGCGCTCGCTGCCGGGGCTGCCGGCTGGCGAGGCGCGTGCGGCGGCGTTGTCGGAGCTCTACGAGCGCGCTCAGGAGTTCGAGTTCACGGACGTGCTCGTGCTGGGTGCCGCGGGCGAGGTGCTCTCGGCGCGGCGTGGCGGTGACCTGGTCCTGCGCGCCGATGCGATGGCATCGGTCGCCGAGGCTCGGACCAGCGGCGACGCGGTGTGGATTGGCCTGGACGGCACGCAGCTCGCGCTCGCGGTGCTCGCGCCCGCACGCGACCATGGTGTGCCGCAACAGGTGATCGTGTTCCACGCCGATGCCGCGCAGACGCTCATGCCCCTGCTGCAGCAGTGGCCGGGGTTCGGCACCTCGAGCGGCGCTTACATCGTGCGCACGGTGGGTTCGGATGTCGAGGTGCTGACTCCTTTGGAGAACGGCCGCGGCTACACGCCCGGCACGCGGCTCCCCATGTCGGGCCCCGGCGCCATGGCGGCGGCCATGGCGGCCACTCGCGTGGCGTCGCGCGTCGAGATCCCGGGCAGTTCGCCGCGCGTCTGGGCCGTGACGAGGCCGCTCGATCAGGCTTCGTGGGGCATCGTCGCCCAGGCGGACCGCTCCGAGCTCATGTCGGGGATGTCGTCGGTGCGCCAGGCGCTGGTGTCGCTCGACCTGATCCTGGCGGGTGTGTTCTTCGCCATCGTGCTGGTGTGGCGGCGCTCCTACACGAGCGGGCTCGCGCGGCGCGAGGTCGAGATCACCGAGCGCCACGCCAAGCGCCTGCAGTCGATCCTCGACACGGCGTTCGACGCCATCTTCACGTTCGACCGCATCGGCCGGGTCAAGTCCGCGAACCGCGCCGCCGAGGCGCTGGTCGGCTGGCCGCTCGCCGCGATCGAGAGCCAGCCCATCCAGCGCATCCTCACCTGGGGCGTGGCCGGCCGGCCGCTGGCGCTGCCGCAGAGCGGAGCGGTGGTCGAGGGCCACGCGCTGTGCGAGGACGGCAGCCGGATCCCGGTGGAGTTCTCCATGGGCCGCTCCGGCACCGGCGACGAACTGGTGTTCACGGCGATCGTGCGCGACATGCGTGACCGCGTCGAGGCCGAGCGCCGCATCCGCGAGTTCGCCGAGGGCCTGGAACATTCGAACCGCCGGCTCGAGGAGATGAACGCCCAGCTCGAGGAGGCCTCGCGCTTGAAGAGCGAGTTTCTCGCCAATACCTCGCATGAGTTGCGCACGCCCTTGAACGGCATGATCGGATTCCTGCAGCTCGTGCTGGACGGCATGTGCGACTCGCGCGAGGAAGAGCAGGAGTTCCAGCGCCAGGCGCTGCAGTGTTCGCGCCATCTGCTCGGGCTCATCAATGACGTGCTCGACATCGCCAAGATCGAGGCGGGCAAGCTGACGCTCGAGATCGGCCGGCTCGACCTGCAACAGCTGTTCGACGAGGTCTACACGGTCACGCACGTGCAGTCGGCGCAGAAGGGACTGCAGCTCAAGTTCGAGGACCAGGTGCCGTACGGCGTGGCGGCGCGCGGTGACTTCGGAAAGATCAAGCAGGTGCTCATCAACCTGATCGGCAACAGCCTCAAGTTCACACCCAAGGGTGAGATCTGCGTGCGCGCCAAGGCGCATCCGGATCTGGGGCACCTGCTGATCGAGGTCCAGGACACCGGCATCGGGATCCCCGAGGACCGCCAGAAACTGGTGTTCGACAAGTTCGTGCAGGGCGACGGCAGCACGACGCGGCGCTTCGGCGGCACCGGGCTCGGATTGTCGATCTCGAAGAGCCTGGTCGAGCTCATGGGCGGCATCATCGGCGTGCACAGCGATGGGGAGAACAAAGGCACCAAGGTGTACTTCTCGCTGCCGCTGTGGCGGGACGAATCCGAGCCGGCGGTGCCGGCACTGGAGCAGATCGCGGAGCACGTCCAGGGCACCGCGGGCGACCCGCTCGTGCTGGTGGTGGAGGACGACCCGGTGTTCCGCCGGTTCGTGACCGCCGTGCTGCAGCGCGGTGGCTACCGCACGGTGGAAGCCGAACACGCCGAGGAGGCGTGGGAGGTCGTGCGCCGGCTGCGACCGGCGGTGGTCGTGCTGGACTACGCGCTGTCCTGCGCCGACGGCGCCGCGCTGCGGACAGGCTGGGACCTGGCCAAGCGCATGACCGCGGAGCCCGAGACGCGCCACATCCCGGTGGTGTTCGTGACCGGGTTCGACGGCGAGTTGAAGCAGCGCCTGCAGTCCACCGCCTTCGCCCGCCGACCCGAGCATCTGGTGAAACCGGTCGAGCCCAGCACGCTCATCGCGCGCATCACCGAACTCGCCGGCACGCCCGCGCCGGGCCGCGTGATCCGCGTGCTCATGGCGGACGACGACCCCACCGTGGCGTCGTACGTGCGCAAGGTGCTGCCCCCGGACCGCTTCGTGGTCGACGTGGCGTCCAACGGCGAGGAGTGCCTGCACCGTCTGCGTACCCAGATCGGCGGCTACGATCTGCTGATGCTCGACCTCATGATGCCCGAGGTCAGCGGATACGACGTGCTGCGCGAGATGACGCTGACGGGTCTGCAGCCGGACCTGCCGGTGATGGTGCTCACGAACTTCCCCGAGCCGCGCAATGCCGAGGAGAAGCGCCTGCTCGAACAGGGGCTGGTGCTCGACGTCATCGCCAAGACCGCGGTGCACGACAATCCGCAGTTGCTGCCGCACGTGCTCGATTGGCATCTGCAGGTCGCACGCGGCGAGGTCACCGATACGGGCGATGCCCCAGGCCGGAGGGCGGCATGAGACACGTGCTGGTGGTCGAGGACGACGTGCACAACGCCACGCTCTTCCGGAAGATCCTCGAGAAGCGCGCCGGCGCGCAGGTGACGATCACCGAGGACCCGGCCGAGGTGCTGGAGCTGGTGCGCTCCGGCGTCCTCTCGCTGGTCGTGCTCGACGTCTCGCTGCGGCATTCGCGCTGGCAGGACCGGCCCGTGGGTGGCGTCGAGATCTGCCGCTTGATCCGGGCGGCCACGCCCCACCACCTGCCCGTGCTGCTGGCCACGGCGCATGCGATGCGGGGCGATGCGGAGCGGTTGTTGGCGGAGAGCGGCGCCGATGACTACGTCTCGAAGCCCATCGTGGACCATGAGCAGTTCGCGGCATTGGCGATCGGCATGATGGAGCGTGCGGCATGAAGGCGACGCCGGACATCAAGGTCCTCATCGTCGAGGACGATCCGTTCTTCCAGCGCGTGCTGCTGAAGCGCTTGGCCTCGGAGGGCTATCAGGTCCAGGCGGCCGGTGACGGCCGCGAGGGCATGAAGGCGATCGTCACCTACGAGCCGGATCTCGTGATCTCGGACTGGATGATGCCGCAGGTCGACGGGCTCGAGCTGTGCCAGTCGGTGAAGACCGGGCTTGGCGATGCCGCGCCGTACTTCATCCTGCTCACGGCCAAGGGCGAGATCAGCGACAAGCTGCTGGCGCTGGACACGGGTGCCGACGACTATCTGGTGAAGCCGTGCGATCAGGGTGAGCTCATGGCGCGCGTGCGTGCCGGGCTGCGCATCGTGCTGCTCACGCAGGACATGAGGAAGTCCGCGCTGGAGCTGGCCCGCTTGAAGGCCGATGTGCAGCGCGTGCGCATCGAGCTGAGTGCCCGTGGCGTGGACTGGCCCAAGGACCCGAACGCTCCACCCGACACGGGTAGCCAAAAGGCCGCCTGAGCGGCCCCTCCGGCGCGCGCGCGGTGGCGGGTCGTGCAAGCGCGCCTTCGCGCCCAGGCGTGCGTGTGGTTATGTTCCGCCCACTCGCGTCACGATGGCCGTGGCGCCGCGACCCGGGCCGCGTCACCGCCCGCCGTGAGCCGGGAGTGAGCCCGTCATGCGCATCCTGTTGTTGGGTTCGGCTGGCCTGCTGAGTGGTGCCGCGCGTGAGGCGTTCCTCGCCGCCGGCCACGACGTCACCGTGCTGTCGCGCGGCCAGCGCCCCGTGGAAGCGCAGCCGCGTCTGCACGCCATTCGCGCCGATCGCACCGATGCCGCGGCCCTCGCGGCGGCCCTCGCCGGCGAGCGCTTCGACTTCACGGCCGACTTCCTGGCGTTCGACGCTCCTGACGTGACGAAGCTGTTGGCGGTGCCCGGTTTCTCGCCCGGCCGGCTGGCCATGATCTCGACCGGTCAGGTCTACCTGGTGACGGTCGACCCTCGGCCGCCGTTCCGGGAGAGCGACGCCGACGAGCTGGAACCGCTGGAACTGGGATTCGGCGCCTGTCGCCTGGTGGTGGCGGCCCCGGCCACGAG
>JBEBGT010000017.1:0-18426 GCA_040081365.1 Candidatus Eiseniibacteriota bacterium
GTGCCGGCATCGCGGCGGTCGGTGGCCACGGGGAAGGCGCGCACCGGCAGCGACGTGCGGTCGAGCTTCAAGGCGTGCGTGCGCGGCGTGAGCCCCGTGAAGCTGAACCGTCCGCGCGCGTCGGTCACCGCCCACGTGCCGTCGTCGAGCCACAGCCGCACGCCGGCGAGTCCCACCGTGCCCGTGTGCGCCAACTGCACGCGCACCTCGCCCACGATGCCGGCTTCGTCGGCGAACGCATCGCCGCGCACGTGTGTGCGCGCCGGTGCGGCATTCGAACGCACGTCGCCCGCCGCCGCCGCCGCCACCGCGAGCGCGTCGCCGGTGGGCGCGCCCGCGCGCACGCGCGTGCGGAAGCGCAGCTCGCGGGTCTCGTGCGGGGCCATGATGCCCAACTCGAACACGAGCGTGCCCGCGTTCACGCGCGGCTCGGCCAGCGCGATGTTCGCGACAGCCGCGCGCGCCGGGAGCGGCGGCTTCGAGGCCGGCAGCACCGGGGCGTCGCCACGCGTGGTGCCTGCGGTGTAGCCGAAGCCCGGCGGCAGCGATTCGGTGAGCATGACGCTCGTGAGCGTGCTGTCGGAGCGGTTCGCGACGCGCACGATGTAGTCCAGTTCGTCGCCCCACTCCACTTGCGGGCGCGTGGCCTGCTGCTCCACGAACAGCGCGATGCTGCCCAGGGCGTCCACCGGCACGTCGATCAGCACCGGCGCCAGCGAATCCGCAGGCGTGAACGCACCGCCGTACGAGCCGTCGCGATCGGTGAGGTGGCCGCCCGGCAGTCCCGCCACGCCCATCTGCGACGGGAAGCGGAATGGTTCGGGGGCGGCGATCTCGAGCCGGTAGGTGCTGTGTCTCACCAACGGGAACGAGTAACGCCCCAGCGGATCGGTGGTCACTTCGGCCGGTAGCGGCGTGATGCCGTCGCCGGCGAACACACTGGCCAGGCTGCCGGGCACGCCGCCGTTGCCGGCGCCGCTCACGTCGATCAGGCGCACGCGCACGCCGCTCACGGGCTGGTCCGAGCGCGACTCGTACACGATGCCCTGGGGCTGCACCCACACGCTCGCGCGCGTGAGCGTGGCGCCACAACCGGCGAGCTCGGCCGTGACGAGATCGCCGCGCTGCATGGCCAACAGCCCGTCGCCCGTGGCGGACGTGCCGGTGCCGGTCACGGTAGGCGCGCCGGGCGAGAGCCGGAAGATGCCCGTGTGCGGGCCGGTCTCGGTGGCCGCGAACACCTCGTGGTCGCCGGTGTCGCGCGAACGCAGCGTGAGGCTCACGGTCTCGATGCGCAGCGGATCGGTGTCGCAGCCGCGCGCGATCGCCTCGAGCAGCAGCGGCTCGCCGAGCGCGGCCACGCGCGTCGGGCGGCGGAAGTCGGGCGCATCGAAGAACACCAGTGCCGGCTGCGAGCCCAGCGGCGGCGTGCGCAGCGTGTCGGTGACCGCCGCGCGCGTGCCCTGCGTCAGCGCGGTGGCCGTGAGCCGCACCAGTGCCAGCTCGGCGAGCGGGTTGTCCGCGGGCACGCCGAGCGTGAGCAGCACGTCGGCGGAATCCCCCGCGGCCAGCGTGAGCACGCCGCCATTGGCCACCGGCGTGTCGCCGGCGCTCAGCGTGCCGTCGCCGTAGCGGTCGTGCGTGAGCGCGAACGACGAGGCGTCGAACTGGTCGAGCGGCAGGTTCACGGCGTCGAGCCGGAAGTCGGTGGCGAGGTTGCCCGTGTTCACGAGGCGGTGTGCGAGCGTCAGCGTGGCGCCCGGGGCCGCGGTGCCACCGCGATCCGGGAACAGCGCCAGCGACTCGCCGGCCTGCACCACCACGCGCACGGTGTTGCTGCCCAGCGTGAGCGGCGCGCCGGAGGTGTCGAAGGCCGTGGCGCTCGCGGTGTTGTCGATCGGCGTCCCGGCCGGCGGCGCGGCGTTCGCGAGCGGTCCGGCGAACAGCAAGAAACCGCACGCCCACGCGCACACACGCGTGAACATGCGATCGCCGGACTCGAACCTGCGGGACGCTGGGCTCATTGGGACGGAACCCCGATGCCCCGCAGACGCCGTACCGGGCCAGGGTCCCGGTGACACGGCGCTGCGAGGCCGGAGGGATCGCTCCGTGCCGTCAGGCACGGAGCCCGCCCACACGGCGAAGGGCGTGGGCCCCTCGCCGTGCGGCGGTGTTCATCACGGATAGTCGATGCGCACGCTGAACCGGATCGTCGCGGACGCACCGGGAGCGAGCACGCCGAGATTGGCCGTGATCGATCCGGTGGCCCCGTTCGCGGGCACACTGATCGTGCCCTGCGACGTGAACGCCGAGGCGGCGTTCGACGACGAGGTGTTGGCCGGCGTCGCATCGTTGATCACGACGGACGAGACCGGCGTGGTGCCGGTGTTCGTCACGACGATCTCGTACTGGATGCAGGCGTTCGGCACCGCACCGGTGGTGAGGTTGAGCGTGCTGAACGCACCGTCGGCCGTGCCGTCGCAAGCGGCGTCGAGAGCCTGACGCTTGACGATGGTGACCTGGCCGTTGATGACCGTGGTGGCGTCCTGCGCGATCGCGTCGGCCGGCACCGGGTCGGTGTAGCCCACGTTCGCCGTGGTGGCCGTGATCGTGGTCGTGTTCACCGTGCCGAGAGCCGCTCCGGCCGGCGAGAACACCTGTACGAACACCAGCATGTTGGCACCCGGCGCCAGGCCGCCCGCACCCGCGAGATTCGCGAGCGGGAGGTCACCCGCGTCGAAGCTGCCGCTGTTGTTCGTGTCCCAGTAGATCGCCGAGTTCCACGACGGCTGGTTCTCCGCGGCCGACAGCGACACGCTGCTGCCCGTGCCGTCGCCTTCCGCCACGTTGCCGTTGTTCGACAGCGTGTGCGTGTAGACCACGAAGCCGCCCGGCAGCACCTGCGCCGTGTTGTTGGGCGTGAGCGTGACGTTGCGCGTCACGTTGACCCCGACCTGGTCGTGGATGACATCCGACGCACCCGAGACGGTCGAGAGCGCACGGAAGTACAGCTCGACATCACCCGAGGCGAAGCCCGCCGGCACGTCGACATCGGCGTACACCAGCATGTTGCCGCCGGCCGCGATCGCGCCGGTGCTGGTGATGACCGCGTTCGAGCCGTCACGGAACGTCACCGTCCAGCCGGCCGGGACCGTGAGCGACGCGAACGAGCTCAGCGTGCTCGCCGCGAGGTCATAATCGTCCGACTGCGAGCTGGTGTTGTTCACGTACAGCGTGAAGCGCGCGGTGGCACCCGGGTTCACCGCTTGCCGGTCCACGAACGCGACTTCCGGACCCGCACCCGCGCCGGGAGCGCCGGGCAAGGCCGAGTTGTTCGTGACGTCGACCGAGTTCGCGGTGATCGTGGTGAGGATGTCGGTGGCCGTCGCGGTGGCCAGCGGATCCGTGGCCGACGTGGCGGTCTTCGAGACCTGGAACGGACCCCCCGTGGCCGAGGCCGGCAGCGTGACCTTGAGGATCACGTTGTAGCTGGCGCCCGGAGCGAGCGGACCGACATCGGGGATCAGGTTGCCGTTCGAGTCCGTGAGCGGCGTGACCCCGTCCTGCTGGAACAGCTGGACGATCGAACCGGCCGGGAACGAGCTCGCGTTCGTGCTGATGTCGAACACGTCCGCGCCATTGCCGTTGTTCGTGAGCGTGTTCGTGAACGACACCGTGCTGCCCTGCAGGGCGGAAGCCACGGTCGCACCCGTGAACGACACCGATGCGCTCTGGTCCACCGTGAACGGCGCGCTGTTCGTGAAGAACGGCCCCACGATGCCGGCGCCGTCGTTGTAGGCGAAGCGCGCGATGTTCCCGATCGTCTGCGGCGGCAGGCCCGAGTTGACGTTCACCGCGAACGTCACGCTCCCGGACTGGCCGGGCGGGACCTGGTTGACGATGGCCGTCACGGCACCCGGCGTCGCCACGTTGTGGTCGAAACGGATGGTGTTGAGACCGGCGCCATGCGTGTCGGTGGAATCCGCATCCGACAGCGCCGTGGCACCCGTGGCGCTCCAACGCGCGCTGCCCGGCACGTACGACATGCCCGCCGGGATCAGGTCGGTGAGGCGCAGGGCCGAAGCCGTGGCATTGCCCGAGTTGGTATACGTGAGGGTATACGTGTACGGGCCGCTCGGCGACGCGCCGTTCGGGGCGCTCAGCGACTTCGTGACGTTGATCACGGCATTGGTGGAGACCGTGACCTGATCGTCATTGAACGCCGTCTGGCCGCCGTCGAACGTGCTGACGGCGTTCACACGGACGTCCGAGACGTCGCCCGAGAGCCGCGTGCCCGGCACCGAGCCGACCGCGACGAAGCGGTAGGAGCCACCCGCGGCGAGCGGGCCGGTCGAGGTCACCGGCGTGAAGTCATCCGGTACACCGTTGCCGTCGGCATCGACGTACAGCACGAGGCCGGTGAGATCGAAGTCGTCACCGGGACGGTTGACGGCCGACAGCGTGAAGTCGTCGGTGCCGTTGCCCGTGTTGGTGAGGACGTGAGGGAACACCGCCTGGCCGCCCGGTGCGGCGACGCGCGTGCCGTTGGCGGTGAGCGTGACGCTCGCCACCTGCTGCACGACGGTCGTGACCGGGTTCGACGTCACGGTGTAGCTGTTCGAGGCGGCGTCCTGATACGTGGCCGTCGCCTGGTTGCCGATCGTCGTCCCCGCGGGCGGGGCGGCGAGGGCCGGACGCGCGATCAGGGCCAGTGCGAGCACCGCAGCAGCGGTGAACGTACGGCCGATCGTCGTCGCGACCCGCCGGCATGCATAGCCAGCGTTCTGCGAGCGATTCATGGAACACTCCGGTGGATGGGTCCGGTGCGTCCCCGTCCGGTGCGCGCGGCGGGCGGATGGGTCCCGCGCGTAACGTCCGGGTCAGGTGTCGTGGTTCGTTTGAAAGCTTGGCGAAGGACTCAGCGCGTGAGCGCAGCGACCTCCGTGGGCTGGATGCGGACGCGAGCGGTCACCGCGCGCGCTTGGGCTTTGGACAGCGTGCCGAGCGGCCAGCGCAGCGCGCGGTACTCGGACACGGGCACCTCGCGCACGACAGTGCGGCCGTCGGCGGTGCGCACCGTGCGCTTGAGCGGCACGGGCGCGAACGTGCGTCCGTCGAGGCTCGCTTCGACGCGGCTCGGCGACGCGGTGCCGGGCAGGTAGCTGGTGCCCACCGGAATCGGCAGCGTGGCGGCGAGGCCACGAGCCTCGCTGGTGCCTTCGTTGCGATACGTGGCGCGGTACTCGAGCGTCTCGCCCGGCTGCGCCTGATCGGCCGGGCTCGCGATTTCACGGCCCTGGGTCTTCGTGATGCGGTTCGCCGTCAACTGCACGGTGACCCCGCCGCTGGCGTACGCCACCGCGGCCGTGACGAGCACGGTTGCAGCAGCGGCGAGCGTGAGCATGGAACGAACACGACGATGCATCGCCTGACCTCCCTGGTCGGTCCGCGAGAGTGCGGACAATTGGAGACATCGCAGCCGCATGCGCACCGGCGTGAGAGAACGCCGAAGCGATGCGACCGGGCGAGGTTCCGTCCATGGAGGAAGCGAACACGAGGTGGGGACATCCCGGGGCATGCACCGGAATCGAGCCTGCCCCGGGATGGCGGAGCCTGCCGTGCCGGTTATCGGGCGCGCAGGGGGGCGAACTTGAGCCCGTTCGTGCTATTCGCTCGGCCGAGCCCGGCGTTTCGCAGTGCCGGAATCCGCGCCTCGGGCTTCAGGCGGCTCGGCGGACCTCGGGGTCGACGCCGAGAAGGAGGAGCTTCTCGAGCAGGGACTGGGCGTCGAAGGGCTTCATGAGGTACTCGTTCGCGCCGGCGGTGAAGGCTTCGTCGAGGCGCGCGAACTCGTGCTCGGTGGCGACCATCACCACCGGGAGCTCGGCGTAGTGCTCATCGGCGCGCAGGCGCTGCAGGACCTCGAGGCCGTCCATGCCGGGCATCGACCAGTCGAGCAGGATCACGGCGAGTCGCGGCAGGTGACCGAGGCTCGCCAGGGCCTCGAGGCCGTTGGCCGCCTGCTCCACCTGGAAGCCGAGCTGGCTCAGGTGCTCGCTCAGCATGTCGCGCACGGCCTGCGAGTCGTCCACCACCAGCGCCTGCATGAGTGCTCTCCCGTTCCGTGGTTACGGGGGCCCGGCCACGTCGTGTGCGACGGGATCCCGTTCCTCACTGCATACTTCGGCCGCGCGCGGCCCGGGATTCACCCCGAGTTGCGCGCGGCCATGTCCGAAGCGGTCATGCGGCCCGGCGCCAGGATTCGGCGCCGGCCGCCCCGCGACCCACGTTCCCCTGCCCGGAATCGGGCGTGGCCGTGAAGCGGAACTCGCCCACCAGGCGCTGGAGCTCCGCCGCGCGCGTCGACAGGTCCTCGGCGGCGCGCTGCGTCTCGCGCGCGGCGCTGGAACCTCGTTCCGCGGTCTCCGCCAGCGCCGCGATGTTGGACGCGATCTCCGAGGTGCCGCTCGACGCGTCGGTCATGCTGCGGGCGATCTCGGCGGTGGCGGCGTTCTGTTCCTGCACGCTCTTGGCGATGCTCGTCTGGGTGGCGCTGATGCGGTCGATGATGCCCACGATCTCGCTGATCGCCTGCACCGCCGCGCGGCTGTCCGAGCGAATCGCGCTCACGCGGCGGGCGATGTCCTCGGTGGCGCGTGCCGTCTCTTTGGCGAGGTCCTTGACCTCGTTGGCCACGACCGAGAAGCCCTTGCCGGCGTCGCCAGCGCGCGCGGCCTCGATCTCGGCGTTGAGCGCCAGGATGTTGGTCTGTTCGGCGATCGACGAGATGACACGGATCACGTTGTCGATCTGCTCGCTGCTCTCGCCCAACTGGCGCACCGTGGCGTTCGCTTCGCCCGCCAGCCGCACGGCGGTGCCGGCCACCGCCACGGCCTCGTTCGTGTTCTGTGCCACCTCGCGGATGCTGGCACCCACTTCCTGCGACGAGGTCGTGACCATGCGGACGCTGGCATCGACTTCTTCAGACGCCGCCGAGGCCTGCTGAGAGCGCGACGACGTCTCGTGCGCGTTCTGCGACAACTCGTGGCTCACCGTGGTGAGCAACTCGGATGACTGACCCACGGCGACGGCATTGCGCGCGATGCCCGACAACGTGCGCGACAGGCTCTCCATGGCGTGGTTCACCGCGGCGCCCAGGCGCCCGAGTTCGTCGTCGCTGTGGAGGTTGGAGCGCGCGTCCAGGTTGCCACCGGCCACGGCATCCATGATGCGCACGGTCTCGTCGAGCGGGGCGGTGATGCTGCGCGTCACGCGGTTGGCGGCGAACAGCAGCGTCAGAACGGCGAGC
The DNA here is from genome assembly GCA_040081365.1 of Candidatus Eiseniibacteriota bacterium. Taxonomy (GTDB): domain Bacteria; phylum Eisenbacteria; class RBG-16-71-46; order RBG-16-71-46; family RBG-16-71-46; genus JAIOPA01. The sequence continues at coordinate 7,310 of JBEBGT010000017.1, forward strand.
ACACTCATGATGAGCATGGCGAGCTGGCCGTTGCGAGCGGCGCGGTCCACGTTCTCGGCCGCCTTGCGGCTGGCTTCGGCGATCATCTCGCTGCCTTTCTCCTGCGGGCCTTCCATGCTCTCGAACTGGGCCACGAACGCCGGCATCGCGGCGTTGACGCCGGCGCGGTCGCCGCGAGCCGCTAGCTTGTCCAAGTCCTCGATCATGCCGATGTACCGCTCGAACATGGGGTGGATCTCGGCGGTCATCGCCATGATCTCGGGGCTCAGCGGCAGGGCCGCATTGAGCTCCTGGAACTTGCGCACGTTGGCGATGTGGTCCTGCGTGTTCGTGGTGATCTCGGCCACCTCCGCGGCGTCCCGGGCGGTCGCGATCGTGAGCGCGTCGGAGTGCAGCGCGTCGTGCATCATGTCGATCTCGAGATGATTGCGCGCCGCCTGCCCGTAAGTCGCCATGACGGCATTCGCCTGCACCGCCTGCCGCAGCGTGAGCGAGCCAGTGACGCCCACGGTCAGCAACAGCACGATGCCGAGGGCACCCAATCCGATGAGCCGGGTGCGAACCGTCCACTTCATGGCGTTCTCCTTCCGTGCACCGGCGTACCGGCGCGCGTGTTCGGGTTCAGTGTGTGTTCTGGAATGCGAAGGCGCGGTCGAGCGCCGCCTCGAGGTCGAGCACCAGCAACATGTCGTCGCCGAGCTTCACCACCCCGAGGATCAATTCGGTGTGCGGGGGTCCGAACGACTCCGGCATCGGTTCCACTTCGATGTCATCGCCGCGACGCACGTCGGCGATGGCGTCGGCGCACAGGCTCACCGGGTCGTCGCCATCGCGCACGATCACGTGGATGCCGCCCTGGCTCGCGTCGGCGGGCGGCAGCCCGAGCAACACGCGCAGGTCGACCACCGGCACGATGCGCCCGCGCAGGTTGAGCAGCCCGGCCACCGCGGGCGGCGCGGGGGGCACGCGCGTCACCGCCACGTTGCGCACGACTTCCTGGACGCGCTCGACCTCGACACCGAACAGCGCGCCGGCGACGCGGAACGAGCACCAGCCGCGGAACTCGCTCATGCGACCTCCCGGAACTGCGCGCGTGCGGCCGTCTCGAGGTCGAGCACTTCGATCACCGTCTCGCCGATGAGCGTGCAGGTCGAACCCGGCACGACGTCCACCTGTACGATGTCCTCGACCGCGTCCACGAGGAAGCCCCAGCGCGCGCCGTCGCGTGCATGCAGCAGCACGGGGCATTCGCGCTCGCTGGCGAGCGGGTTCCAGTCATCGGGCGACGTGGCCGACGCCAGAGTGCTCACCGGCAGCGCGCCTTCGTCGTCACGCGCGAGGTCCAGTTCGCCGCGATGCTCGATGGCCGACGACTGGAACTTGGCGATGCGCTGCACGCCGTCCACGGGGATCGCGGCCCGGCGCCCCGGGCGCACGCGCACGAGCAGCATGCGCTGGCGCACCGCACCGTCCTCCACGACCTTGGCCTGCACCTCGACCTTCTCCTGAGCGGGGCGTGCCACGCCCGCGCCCAGCGAGGGCACGTCGAGGATGAGCGCCACGCGCCCGTCGCCGCGCACCGACGCGCCGGCGAAGTGCGGCATGCCGCGCAGCCGCTTGGACAGCGGCTTCACCACGATCTCCTCGGTGTCGAGCAGGGCATCGACCACGAGCCCGAAGCGGCCCTCGTCGGTGCGCAGCACCACCAGCCGCGCCCGCACGTCGGGCGTGGACTCGGCGTGTTCGCCGCGCAGGCGGCGGCTCAGAAACAGCACCGGCAGCATCTGGCCGCGCAGGCGGAATACCGACAGCCCGCGGATGTTCTCGATGCGCTTGAGCACATCGCCATCCGGGCCGGGTCGCACCACTTCCTCGAGGTGCGCCTGCGGAATGGCGTAGCGCTCGCCGCCGTCCTCCACGGTGAGCGCCGGCATGATCGCGAGCGTGAGCGGGATCGTGAGGTGCACGGTGGTGCCCAGACCCGGCGTGGAGTCCAGCTCGATGCGGCCACCCACGGCGCGCACGGCAGTCTCGACGACGTCCATGCCCACGCCGCGCCCCGAGATGCTGGTGATGCGTGTGGCCGTGGAGAACCCGGCGCGGAAGATGAACCCGAACCAGTCCCGGTCGGTGAGCGAGTCCGCCTGTTCGGCCGACACCAGCCCCCGTTCCAGTGCGCGTTCGCGGATGCGATCCACCGCCAGCCCGGCGCCGTCATCGCGCAGTTCGAGATGCACGCTGCCGCCCTGCTGCCAGGCGCGCAGTTCCAGCCGGCCCTCGGCGGGCTTGCCGGCCGCCGAGCGGCCCGCAGGGTCCTCGATGCCGTGGTCCACGGCGTTGCGCACGAGATGCGTGAGCGGGTCCTTGAGCGCATCGACCACCGTCTTGTCGAGCTCGGTGGCGCTGCCTTCCAGTTCGAAGTGCACCTGCTTGCCGCACGCCGACGCGGTCTCTCTCGCGATGCGCGGCAGGCGTGACCACAGTGCGCTCACCGACTGCATGCGCGTGCGCATGATCTCTTCCTGCAGGCGTGACGTGACGTGGTCCACGCGCTGGGTGGCCACGGCAGTCGCGGCCAGATCCCCGGCGTCCACGGTGCGCGTGAGCTGGTTGCGCGCCAGCACGAGTTCGCCCACGAGGTTCACCAGATGGTCGAGCAGGCGCACGTCGAGTCGCACGTGACGACCTTGCAGTTCGGTGTCTCGCACGTCAGCCGTCTCGCGAGCGGCCGTGGCGTCAGTGGCGACGGCCTCGTCGTCGGCGCCGTGTTCCTGCAGCACACGCAACTGCGTGAGCAGCTCGCTGTCGTCGCCTTCGGGCTCGGTGCGGCGCACTTCGATGCCGGCCAGGATGCTCTTGGCGGTGTCGATCACCGCCAACAATGCGGTGGCCCGCACCGGGCCGAAGCGGGCGTTGCCGTCGCGCAACCTGGCGAGCAGCGATTCGCCCGCGTGCATCAGGCGCTCGAGCCGCGAGAAGCCGAAGAACGGGCACGTGCCCTTGATGGTGTGCAGGCGGCGGAAAGCACGCGTGAGCCGCGACTTGGAACCGGGGTCATGCTCCAGTTCGACCAGGTCCTGCCCGAGCAGGTCGAGCGACTCGTAGCCGTCGACGAGGAACTCCTCGAGCATCGATTCGTGATCGTTCGACACCGCAGCCCCCGTTCCTCCGTGAACACTCCTGCCGCCGGCGACACACGGCAGGGCCCGTCAGTGGGCGCCCGTGGGCAGGTGGTACCTCGGCCTAGTATCCGCCGGTACCATGCGTTCTTGAGGGGGTCTTGAGGACCAGCCCCGGGGCGCGATCAGCGCGCGGGCTGCAGCTGCAGGCGCAGCTCGGTGTTGTTGGCGGTCAGCGTCACGCCCTGGCGCGCGGCGGTGAAGCCCGCCGCCTCGACCAGCAGGTGCTGCGTGCCCGCGGGTGCCGACAGGCAGAAGTGCCCGCGTGCATCGGTGCGCATGGAGAACGCGATCTCGGTCACGGTGACGCGCGCGCCCGCCACGGGCATGCCGTTGGCATCGACCACCACGCCGCACAGGAGCGGCCAGTCCGTGTCGTCGCTCGGGACGGCGGCGGACGCCGCGGGCTTGTCGGTGCGGGCTGCGGCCTGTGCCGCGCGGGCGGGCTTCGCGGCCGGTCTCACGCCCGCTCGGGTGACGGGCTTGGCCGGCTCGCCGGTGGCGGTGTCCGGCTCGATGACCGGTGGGATCTCGAACTGCGGCCTGCTCGCAGCGCCGTCGGCGTGTGGGTTCGCATCCGTGTCCGCGACCGGTTCCGCGATCGGTGGCACGGGCTCGTCCACGGGCGTGCTGGCCGCGGCGCTCACATGCGGTGCGGGCACCGCGGGCGGTTCGGCCGGCGTGTCCTTGCGCACCAGCGTGATCACGGGCACCTGCGCGCCCAGCACACCATCGCCGCGCTTGCGTGGCCGCGATTCGAGGGGCGCCAGGTGCAGAGCGATCAAGATGAGCAGCAGTCCGGCCACGCTCACGATGGCGAGGATGGTGGCGCTGTCCAAAGCCTTGGGCGCGGTGCGTGGCCGCGTGGGCTTGAGCACGAACGGCTCGATCGTGTTCGCCGGGTGCGCGGGCTTCAGGGCCTCGGGCACGCGCAGGTAGCCCGTGGCCGCAGGGGCGGCGTGCGCCAGCGGAGCCGCGTGGCCCGGCATGGAACCTGGTGTGTTCGCATCGCCCGGGAACGCGGGCGTGTGCTCGTCCCGGTCGCCCGCGTCGCCGGTATCGTCGTCGTCCGCGTGCAGCGCCCCGCTGTCGTGGACCCCGTGCTCCCACGGCATGCTCGCCGCGGGCTCGCCTGGCGCGGGTGGCACGTAGCCCGGCGGCGCGTACGCCGCGTGCCCCGGGGGCAGGGCGTCGGACTGCGGCACCAGCGACAGGGTGGGGCGCTGCGCCGGAACCTCGGGCGAGTCGGGCGCGCCTTCGTCGCGACGGAACACCTCGTCCATCGCCTCACGCGTGAGCCCCGCCGCACGTTCGTCGAACTCGGCGAAGAACAGGTTCATCTTCTGCACTTCGCGCGGTCCGTCCTTCTTGCCCGGTGGCTTCGACTGCTCCTTGATCCACGCCGGCAGCTCGAACGTGGGGCCATCGACCGAGGCATGCTCTTGCGTGCCTTGCGCGGTGAGCTCGGTGAAGTCGTCCATGTTGCCGCTCTCGAGTGCCTCGAGCAGCCGCTGGGCTTCTTCGGGATTCGACTCGGGTGCGCGGGTGTTGGCCGTGGGCTTGAGGCCGATGCGGCCCCAGCCCGCTTCCTTCGCGATCTCACCGGCGCGGCCCAGCTCGGGGCGCGGCGGTGGCGCGGGCGGTTCGACCGGCGCGTACGGGTCCTCTTCGTGGATCAGCGGCACCGACGTCGACATGGCGGGCGGCGGCGTGCCCTTGGAGATGGCGATGACCTGGGCCTCGGCGCGGCGCGTGAGGTCGTCCAGGAACAGGTCGTCGGGGTCCTGCCCCAGCAGCCGGCGCAGCGCGTCGTCATGCTTGGCGAGCCTGGCCTGGCGGTCGCGGCACTCGTGGCACGCGGCCAGATGGCGCACGACCAGCTCGAGCGACGGCCCGGTGAGCGCGCCGTCGAGCGAGGCCGAGAGCTGCTGGACGGTGAGGTGCGTCATGCCGCGCGGTCCTCGGCGTCACGCACGTGATCGATGTACTCACGCGCGAGTGCGATGCGGTTCATGACGCGCGGCACCGAGATTCCCGTGATGCGCGCGATCTCGCCGTACGGCAGCCGCTCGAGCAGCCGCAGCGTGAGCAGCCACTGGTCTTCGGAGTGCAGCAGCGAATACGCGTGCAGCGCGCGCTGCTCGTCCTCCACGTAGTGTGCACCGCGCGCGCCGGCCAGCCACGGCTCGCCATTGGGGCGCCTCGTGCCCACGGTGGGGCGCAGCGGCTTGCCGCGCATGCGCGAGGCATCGAGCTGGCGCGCCAGCTTCACGAGCCACGGCAGCATGGGGCGGCTGGCCGGTGCGGCGCGCAGGTTTCGCGTGGCGTAGGCGAGCGTCTCCTGGAACAACAGCTCCGCTTCACCCATGTGCCGCGTGATGGCGAGGCAGGCGCGCCACAGCGGCAATCGGTGCGTGTAGAGCAGTTTGAGCAGCGCTGTCGTGTCACCCCGCAGCGCAGCGTTCAGGAGCACGGGATCCTGGCCGGATTCGGTCCAGGGCCGTGTGGGTTGCGAGTCCAACGATCGGCCTCCTCTGGAACGGTGCTCGCAGGCGCGCACGAGCGCGCTGCGGAGGGCCGGTTCCAGTTCCCGGGTCATCGGCAGGTCCGGCATTCCTCTATAGACCCGGGTTGGGCCCCGGGAACGGCGGGCACCGCGGGCCGGGCTGTGGTCCCAAGAGCCGGCGTAACCCCAACGCACCACAGGCGAAGCCGCTCGCCCGCCCGGCTGGGACCATCGGACCGGCGACCACGTCACCACGCCCCGGCAGTTCACAGTCCGTGGGGGAACAGCCTATATTCGGCACCATGAAAACCATCTCTGAAGTCGCGAAGGCTCTGGATTTCGATCCGAGCCAGCTGGAGCCGTACGGACACTGGAAGGCCAAGATCTCGTTGAAGTCGTTCGTGGACCGTCCCCGGCGCGGCAAGCTCGTGCTGGTGTCGGCCATCACGCCCACGCCCGCGGGCGAAGGCAAGACCACCACGAGTGTGGGACTGGCGCAGGGCCTGGCCAAGATCGGCGTGAAGAGCGCGGTGGCGCTGCGCGAGCCCAGCCTGGGGCCGACGTTCGGCATGAAGGGCGGCGGTGCGGGTGGTGGCGCGTCCGAGATCCTGCCGGTCGACGACATCAACATGCACTTCAACGGCGACTTCCATGCCGTCTCGAGTGCGCACAACTTGCTGGCCGCGCTGGTCGACAACGCGCTGCATCACGACACCGCGCACGGGCTCGACCCGCGGCGCACGGTGTGGAAGCGCGTCGTCGACATGAACGACCGCGCGCTGCGCGACATCGTCATCGGCCTGGGTGGCCGCACGGAAGGCATCCCGCGCGAGACCGGCTTCGACATCACGGCCGCCAGCGAAGTCATGGCGGTGCTGTGCCTGGCCGACGGCATCGCGGACTTGAAGGCGCGCCTCGGCCGCATCGTGGTGGGCTACCGCAGCGACAGCACGCCGGTCACGGCGGCCGACCTGAACGCCGTGGGTGCCATGGCGGCACTGCTGCGCGACGCCATCAAGCCCAACCTGGTGCAGACCACCGAGGGCGTGCCGGCGTTCGTGCACGGCGGGCCGTTCGCGAACATCGCGCACGGCACCAACACCATCGCCGCCACGAAGGCGGCACTGGCGTATGCCGACATCGTCATCACGGAGGCGGGCTTCGCGTTCGAGCTCGGGGCCGAGAAGTTCTTCGACATCAACTGCCGCTACGGCGGCTTCGCGCCGGCGTGCACGGTGCTGGTGACCACCATCCGTGCGCTCAAGATGCATGGTGGCGTGCCAGTGGCCGAGGTGAACAAGCCCGACGTGCCGGCCATGGTGCGCGGCTTCGTGAACATGGAGAAGCACCTCGAGAACATCAAGAAGTTCGAGCAGCCGTGCGTGGTGGCGATCAACCACTTCCCGTCCGATACCAAAGACGAGATCGACACGCTCAAGAAGCACTGCGAGGCCATGGGGCTGAAGGCCGTGGTGAGCAAGAGCTTCTCGGAGGGCGGCAAGGGCTGCACCGAGCTGGCCGAGGTCGTGCGCGACCTGGTCGCCAAGAGCGAGCCGCACTTCAAGCCGCTCTACGAGTGGGACGACACGATCGAGAACAAGATCCGCACCGTGGCGCGCGAGATGTACGGCGCGCAGGCCGTGGACTACACGGTGCGGGCCAAGCGCGACCGCACGCAGTTGGAGAAGCTGGGCTTCGGCAAGCTGCCGATCTGTATCGCCAAGACGCAGCAGTCGCTGTCGGACAACCCCGCGTTGCTGGGCCGCCCCAAGGACTTCCTGGTCACGGTGCGCGAGATCCAGCTGGCCGCCGGGGCCGGGTTCATCATCCCGATCACGGGCGAGATCATGCGCATGCCGGGCCTGCCCAAGGAGCCGCTGGCGGGCAAGTTCGACCTGTCCGAGGACGGCGAGATCGTGAAGAAGTAAGTATCATCTCCAGAGCCAGCCCCCAAGGGCGTGCCGCGCGAGCGAGCACGCCCTTGGCGTAGGCGTCTGTTCAGACGCGCGGGTGCGCAGCCGCGGCGCGCGCGGGCAGCGACAGCCAGTCGGGCGCGTCGGCGCGCACGGCGTCGGCGGCGAGTGCGGCACCCCAACGCGCGTCGTCGTCTTCCATGAGGCGTTGCCACGCGGCATCGTCGAGCGTGGCCGCGGGATGCGCCAGCCAGGCGCGCACGCGCGCGGCGAGCCGCCACGCGTACTCGCTGTCGGCGCCGTGGGCGCGCAGGCCGTCGGCGATCGCCGTGCGCAGCAGCAGCGTGTCGAACAGCCGCACGGCTTCATCGTGGGGCGCAGCCGGGGCGAAGCACTCGCCCGCGGTGGTGAGCACGTACCACGCGATGCGCGTGGCGCGTTCGGCGGCGGGCTCGGGCGTGCTCGCCGGCGTGGCGGCGGACTCGGTGGCGGACTCGGCGGAAGGCGCGGCCGTCTTGCGCGTGCGCTTGGGCTTGGCGGCCGGCGTGGCCGCGGATGCCGGCGTGCCCGCGAGCGTGGCGTCGAGTTCGAGCCGTTCGCGCAGGCGCTTGGCCGCGGTCGCCAGGTCCGGGTTCGGCAGCGTGAGCAGTCGTGCGCATTCGGGCAGGAACGCGCGCAGCCCGGCTTCGGCCTGGGCGCGGTAGTCCGCCGAGGCCGGCTCGGCCGGCACGGCGATCCACGCGGCCAACTGGGTGCGCAGCGTCTCGGTGGCCATGCGCCACAGGTCGCGCTCCAGGTCGGGCGTGCCGTTGCCCGCGAGCACGCGCTCGAGTTCGTCCCACGGGCGGTGATCGCGCGCGACTTCGCGCCAGTCGAGGAACACGTGCGAGCCATAGCCGCGCAGCTCCACGCGGAAGCCGGCGTCGCGCAGCACGTGCGCGCGGAACAGGAACTCGTGCCCGCTCACCTGGTCGCGGCAGCGCAGCAGCGCGTCGTGCGGCACGTGCGCCAGCCCCAGCCCTTCGAGCAGCGTGCGCTGGCGCAGCGGGCGCGAGCCGTCGGGCTGCTTGTCGGCGAACGCCACCGACGTGCGGATGACGCCACGCGCTTCGGCATAGCGGTTGTGGTACAGCACCAGCACGGCGCCACCCGGGCCGCGGTTCGTGAACGCGAACACGTCTTCATTGACGTTGCCCGACGGGTCGCAGCAGTCGTAGAGCTGGAACTCGCGCGCGCCCGCGAAGCTCTCGCGCTGGCGCAGGAGCGGCACGATGCGGCGCCAGTGCTCGGCTTCGAGGCCCTGGTCCACGGCTTCGTTGCGCATGGCACGGCGGAACTCCATGCCGTAGCGCTCTTCGAGGCCTTCGACCTGGCCGTGCCCGAACATGGGCAGCCCCGGCATGGTGGCCATGAGCGTGCACACCCCGAAGTATTTTTCGCCACGGCCGAACTGGTCCACCGCGGTGCGCTCGTCAGGATTATTCACGAAGTTCACCCAGCGCTGCAGGATGTCGGGGTCGAACTCCAGTGTGTCGCGCAGCACCTTGCGGTAGTCGGCGTTGCGTTCGTCTCGGAGCATGACCATGAACGCGCTGTTGTACACGCGATGCATGCCCAGCGTGCGGACGAAGTAGCCCTCCATCATCCAGAACGCCTCGGCCAGCAGCAGTGTGCCCGGGGCCTCGGCGGCGACGCGGTCGACCACCGAGCGCCAGAACTCCTGCGGCATGAGCCGGTCGAACTGCTCGCGCGTCACGCCCAGGCCGGCGCGCGACGGGATGTCGCCGCCGCTACCCGGTTCGGGGAACCACAGGCGCTGGATGTGACGCTTGGCGAGCGTCATGGCGGCATCGAAGCGGATGATCGGAAAGCGCCGCGCCACCGCGAGGATGGCCTGGATCACCGCCTCGCGGGCTTCGGGGTTCAGGTAGTCGAGCTGCGCGGTGTCGTTCCACGGGAAGCTGGTGCCGTCGTTGCCGTGGTACAGGAATCGCGTGTCGCCGCTGGCGGTGTCGACGCGGCGGAACACCACGGCCGCGTCGGAACGGCTCCAGTAATGGTCCTCGATCTTCACCGACACGCGGCTGTCGTGTGACAGCTCGGGGCCGTCGAACGTGTAGGCCGGGTACGGGCAGTCACGCCGCTGCAGGAACAGCTCGGGGCGCTCCATCACCCAGCGCGAGTCGATGCCCATGTGGTTCGGCACCATGTCGCTGGCGAGCCTGATGCCGCGCGCGCCGGCGCGTTCGCTCAAGGCGTGCCAGGCGTCCTCGCCGCCCAGCTCGGTGGCGATCACGTAGTCGTGCACGGCGTACGCCGAGGCCGCGGCGTCGGGGTTGCCCGCCAGCTGCTTGATGCGGCGCGACGCCGCGCTGCGCTCCCACACGCCGATCAGCCACAGCGCGGTGATGCCGAACGCCGCCAGCCGGTCGAGCTCTTCGTCGGGCACCTGGTCGAGCCGTCGCACCTCGCGTGCGTACTGGCGCGAGAGCTGGTCCAGCCACACCAGCGTGCTCTTGGCGATCATGACCGTGCGCGGCATCCAGTCAGCGTCGTCGCTGAAGCGCTCTTCCTCGAACTCGCCGCGCGAGTAGTCGGGGCCCTGTGCGTCGCTCTTGCCGCCGTGGTCGCCGTGCGCGGCCGCGTGCCGTGCGGCGAGCCAGCGCTCTTCTTCGCGGCGCAGGTCGAATGCCAGCTGCATGCGTTCGATGAGGTCGCCCAAGAGCCAGCCCCAGGCGCCGCGCACGTATTCGAGCTGCGCGGCCAGCGAATGCGGGGCTGCGCGCATGGGCGCGCGCAGGAACTCCAGCAGCGGCGTGCCTTTGGCGCCGATGCCCGGGCGCTTGCCCAGGAAGCCCTCGAGCTCGCGCATCGCGGCGCGGTAGGCGGTGTCGCGCGCCAGGTCGCGGTCGTCGAACAGTTCGCGGTAGCTCTTCGCCGCCGGGTTCTCGTTGGTGAGTGCCAGCAGTAGCAACTCTTCCAAGGCCACTTCGCGGTGCGAGCGCGCGTCGGTGGCGGCGGCGAGCCAGGCTTCGGGGCGCTGGCGACCGCGGTACACGGACATGGTGGGGAACTGGTCCGCGAACGCCAGCAGCAGGCGGTCCACGGCGGCCTCGCCGAGCGCGGACTCCAGATGATCGAGCGCGGCACGGAAGCCGGTGGGATCGAGCGAGCTACGCCAGTGCGCCATGACCACGTGCGCGGCTTCGTCCAGGAGCCCGAGCGCGAACAGGTCCGCGGCCGACACGCCGCTGTCGCCGCCGCGCGCGGCTTCGAGGGCGGCGGCGAAGCGATGCGCGGCCGCTGGGCGCGCCAGCACCGCGTGACCCGACGACGCGAACAGCGCTTCGTCGAAGCGGCAGCGGTCGCGCGCGGCGCGCGAGACGTGGAACTCGTTGACGAGCAAGCAGTCGGTCACGTGTTCTCCATCGAGGCTCGGGTGCGGCGAGGCGTGGCGTGCGCGCCGTGCGGTGCGCCGAACGCGCACGGCCGCAGCGCGTTCGCGCGGTGCGGGCCGTG
>JBEBGT010000286.1:0-5019 GCA_040081365.1 Candidatus Eiseniibacteriota bacterium
GTCCCGGTCATTCCGGCGGTCCCGGTCACACCGGGTCGTCGAGCGGCAAGCGCTGCCGTGCCGTCATGGTACGAAAGGCTCGTGGACCGGCAATCCTCGCCGGACGCGGCCGTTCTGGCGTCGATCACGCTTTGTCTGGAATCTGGATTTCGTATCCGGATGTCCAGAAGAGCCCATCCAAGCGTACTCCGATGGTCTTCCCACACGTTTCACTCCGCGGCCGCTTGGCCGCCGCTCGGCCGCCGCTTGGCCGCGTCGCGCTCGCGGCAGGATGTGCCGCGCTCGGGGCGTTGCGTCGAGTCACGCGGGAGTCGATCGCTGCCGGTGCGCGAACTTCTCCATGCTCGCAACTCCGCGCCAAGTCGCACGGAATGATGTTCCGGTTGTTCGTGCCGAACGACCGGAATGATTTTCCGGCGCACGACACGAGGCGACGAGATGCGCCGCATTTCGCGTATCCGGAAACGGCTTCCGGACCTGCTTTACCGGCTTGTTCCGGCACGGAAGCAGGCGCCGGAAGGAATGGCACGCGTATTGCGGAATATGCCGGTCGTGAGCATCACGGTTCCAGGGATGGAGCCGGACGGGGATCGAAGCGCTCATGACGAGCCGCGGTGGATGAGCCGCGTGAAGCAGGCACCAACCAAGGGATGGCCGATGTCCACGATCCTGTGTATCGATGACGAACCCACGGTGAGCGCGACGCTCGAGAACGCCCTGCGCGGGATGGGGCACCGTCCGGTGATCGCCGCCAGCATCGATGAAGGCATCCGTGCGGTGGGGCGTGAGACGTTCGACCTCATCATCTCGGATCACCAGATGCCCGACGGTTCGGGGATCGACCTGCTGAGCGCCTTGAAGCGCAATGGTCAAGACATCCCGGTCATCATGACGTCTTCGTACCACAGCGTGGAGCAGGCCGTGACCAGCATCCGCCACGGTGCGGTGGACTACCTCACCAAGCCGCTGCGCGCCGAGGCCGTGCGTATCGCGGTCACGAACGCCATCGAGCTCGACCGCATGCGGCGCGTGAACGACGACTTCCAGCGCGAGATCTCGAGCCTGCGCGGCTCGCGCGCCATCGTCGGTTCGAGCCCGGCGCTGCGTTCGGTCATGGACGTGGTCCGCAACGTGGCGCCGACGCGCGCCACCGTGTTGCTCGAGGGCGAGTCGGGCACGGGCAAGGAGCTGTTCGCCCGCGCCGTGCACGAGCTGTCGCCGCGTGCGCATCAGTCGTTCGTCACCGTGAACTGCGCCGCCCTGCCGGATGGCCTGGTGGAGAGCACGTTGTTCGGCCATGAGCGCGGCGCGTTCACGGGGGCGACGGCACGCGCACAGGGCGCGTTCGAACGTGCGCATCGCGGCACGTTGCTGCTGGACGAAGTCTCGGAGATGCGACTGGACCTGCAGGCCAAGCTGCTGCGCGCGATCCAGGAACAGGAGTTCGAGCGCGTGGGCGGCAACCAGCCCATCAAGGTCGACGTGCGTATCGTGGCCACCACGAACCGCGACCTGCGCTCCGAGGTCGAGGCCGGCCGCTTCCGCCGCGACCTGTACTTCCGCCTGCACGTGGTACCGATCCACACGCCGTCGCTGCGCGACCGGTTGGAGGACATTCCCGAGCTGGCCGAGCACTTCGTCACCAAGATCGCCTCGCAGTTGGGCGTGCGTCCGCCCACGATCACGCCCGACGCCCTGGATGTGCTGCGCCGCCGCCGCTGGACGGGCAACATCCGCGAGTTCGGCAACGCCATCGAGCGTGCGCTGATCCTGTGCCGCGACGGCCGCATCACGGCCGATGCGGTGGCGCTGCCCGAGGGCGAGGCGCACCCGGCTTCGGCCATGTCGTCGTCCGCGCAGCCGCAGTACGGCCAGGCGAACGGCCACCTGAATGGCTCGTCGGCCGCCAATAGCGGCGGCGTGGCCCTGATGGGCCCGAGCCTCGACGAAGCCTCGTTCAACCTCGACGTGCTCGAACGCCTCGCGATCCAGCGCGCGCTGCAGGCCACGGGCGGTCACCGCACCAAGGCGGCGCGCATGCTGGGCATCAGCGAGCGCACGCTGCGCAACAAACTCAAGTTGGTCTGACGCCGGGGACGCCCGCTGGGAGGATGGCCCGGCGGCGCGGCACTGGCTCACGCGCCCGGGGGGAGACCCCCGGGCGCGATTTGTTCTGAGGGGCACGCGTGAATGCGCCGCGTGCCGCACGGGGGAGCACGGCAGCGATGGCCCCCGCACCGGCAAGGAGTGCCGGAAGAGCGCGCCGCACGCATCGCGGCGCACGTCCGCGCGCGTCGTGAGCCTGCGCGCGTAAGCGCTCGCAATGCTTGAGTTACGCGCCTCGCCGCACGTGCGCGGTACGAATGGCACCGCGCTTGCTCAATGACAGTCGGAACTCCTCGTCCGCGGCGTGCCGCACGGAGGCGATCATGATCAAGGGACTGTTCGGCAACACCACATTGCCCTATGCGCTGCGTTCGGGCCTCGAAGAGGCCACGACGACGCACAAGGCCATCGCCGCGCGCGTGGCGGGCGCGATGGAGGCCAGCAGCAGCACCGACTTCGCGGGCCAGATGGCGAGTGCCAACGGCAAGAAGGAGGTCACCGAGGCCGACCTGCAGCGCGACATGGCCGAACTGGCCGACACGCAGCTGCGCTTCGAGGCGGATGCCAAGCTGCTGCAGCAGGCCTACGCACGGCTGCGCACGGCGATCCGAGACAACCGTGGCTGAGCCGCTCAAGTTCCCCACGTTCCCGCGCGTGTCGCGGCAGTTGCTGAGCTCGCTCGGCACACCGGCCGCCGGCATGTCCGTGCAGCAGAAGTTCCTGGACGTCATCTCGCAGAACCTCGCCAACGTCGAGACCACGCGCACGCCCGAGGGCGGTCCGTACAAGCGCCAGGTCGTCACGGTGAACGGTGCGGTGGGCGATGCCACGCCGTCGATGCAGCAGGTCACCGACCCGCGCGCCGGCCGCATGGCGTACGACCCGGGCCATCCGGACGCCGATGCCGACGGCTTCGTGGCGTACCCCAACGTCGATGTGAACACCGAACTCGTGGACATGATGGTGGCGCGCCGGGTGTTCGAGGCCAACGCCAGCGTGTTCCAGGCGGCCAAAGCGATGCTGCGCCGCTCGCTCGATATCTGATCTCCCGCTTCATCCCTGACGCTCCCCGAGGACCTTCATGCACATCTCCCGCACGAATCCCTACGGCATCACGCCCGCGACGAGCACGCCGCGTCCCGCGGCCCCGGCGGCGGCCGGCGGCGCTCCCGCGAGCGGTAAGCCGACCACGGCCGCGGGCGCCAGCCTGTGGAGCCTGCTCACGCCCGAGGAACAGGACTTCTTCGCGCGCCAGAGTGAACTGGGCGCGCTCACCTACGGCCCTTCGAGCAGCGGTCAGCCGGCCACGCCGGCCGCGCGCGCGCCGCTCGGCGGCCGCATCGACGTGCGGGGCTGACGCCATGGACCCGATCCGCCTCGATGGCCCGCTGCGCCTGTCGATGCCCACGGCGACGCCGTCCGCCGACGGCCTCGGCAGTGGCGGCCCGTCGTTCGGCGACATGTTCAAGAAGGTGCTCACCGACACGAGCGACATGGAGACGAGCTCCAAGGACCTCATCCAGTCGTTCCTGCGTGGCGAGCCGGTCGAGCTGCATCAGGTCATGGCGGCGAGCGAAGAGGCCTCGATCTCGCTCGAGCTGCTGGTGGAGCTGCGCAACAAGCTCACCGACGCCTACCGCTCCGTGATGAACGTCCAGTGAGGCCTGCTCGATGAGCGACGCGAACTCGATCCTGCGCGATGTCCAGGGCCCGGCCGGCCGCAAGCTGTTGCTGTTCGGCATGGCGGCCGCGGCCATCGTGGCCGTGTGGGTGGTCGCGCACCAGATGACCACGCCCACCTACATGACGCTGTTCCGCGACCTCGATCTCAAAGAGGCCGGGCAGATCGACAACCAGCTCACCAAGGCCAGCATCGACCACCGCCTGGTGGGCGGCGGCACCGAGGTGCAGGTCAAGGTCGACCAGGTCGCCACCGCACGCGTGGCACTCGCCAAGGAAGGGCTGCCGTCGAGCGGCCGGCCGGGGCTCGAGCTGTTCGACAAGGCGTCGTGGGGCATGACCGACTTCACGCAGCGCGTCACCTACCAGCGCGCGCTCGAAGGCGAGCTGGCCCGCACGATCGGGGGCTTGCGCGGCATCGACGGCGCGCAGGTCCATCTCGTGCTGCCCACGAGCAGCAACCTGCGCCGGCTCGAGCGCGCGGCCAGCGCCTCGGTCGTCGTCACGCTCAAGAACGGCGGCTCGCTCTCGAGCGAGACCGTGCAGGGCATCGTCTACATCGTGTCGAACAGTGTCGAGCAGCTGCCCGCCGAGAACGTGGCCATCATGGACGCCTCGGGCCGAGTGCTGTCGGTGCCGGCCGGTCCCGGCGCGGGCGGCGGTGGCAGCCGCAACCTCGAGCTGCAGCGCACGCTCGAACAGCAGTTGGCCACGCGCATCGAGGACCTGCTCGCGACCGTCGTGGGGGCGGGCAAGGTGCGCGCCGAGGTCGCCGCCACCATGACGTTCGACCAGATCGAGCGCACCAACGAGTCGTTCGACCCCGACGGCCAGGTGCTGCAGAACGAACAGCGCAGCGAGGCCGGCGAGACCGACGGCAACGGCGCGCAGACCGTGGTCAACAACTCCTACCAGAACTCGCACCGCGTCGAGCGCAGCGTGAGCGCGACCGGTGCCGTGACCAAGCTCACCGTGGCCGTGCTGGTCGACAAGTCGATCATGGGCGGCCCCAAGAACATCACGGTCGACCAGTTGCGCGAGATGGCGCGCGATGCCGCCGGCGTCGACAGCACGCGCGGCGACCGGCTCACCGTGAACGCCGTGGCGTTCGAGCCCATCGTGGTGCCCGAGGGCACCACGGCGACGTCGTCCAAGCCGGCGCCCGACATCCTGGGCATGATCGAGAAGGTCGGCCGCCCGTTGCTCGCCGTGGCCGCGATTGTCGCGCTGCTC
>JBEBGT010000673.1:0-1267 GCA_040081365.1 Candidatus Eiseniibacteriota bacterium
TATAAGAGACAGGCGGACGGCCCTCGCAACCTAACCCCTCGCGCGCGCGAGCGTCCAGCGCGTTCGCTCGCGCGCGCCGGGATCCGTACCGCCGCACACCGCGCTGCGCCCGACGCAGCGGCAGGAAGTTCCGCTCGCCCGCGGGCTACGAAGGGCGCTGCGAGTACTCGGCCGGCGCGAACAGCACCACCACCGACAGCTCCTCGGTGATGTCGTGGAACTTGTGCGGCGCGCGGGCCGGCACGAACACCACCGAGCCGGGGCCCACGTCGCGGCTCTCGAGCTCCACCGTGATCCGGCCACGGCCGCGCAGCACCAGGTAGGCCTCGTCCTCGGTGTGCGGCTGCTGCGGGTCGAGCCCGCCCACGGGCAGCACATAGAGCCCCAGGCTCATCGAGGGGTGGCGCACGAACTCCTCGTACAGCTTGCCGTGGGCGCGGCGGCGCAGCTCGATGTCGGCGATCTCATGTGCTTCGATGCTCATGGTCCCCTCCTGCTCGGGACTTCAGCCTTGCCGTGCGGGCACCGCGCCCGCGGGTGCGGCCGCCGCCCGAGCTGCCGGTGGTGCGGTGGTGATGAGCGCCACCGCCGCCAGCACCACCGCAGCCGCGGCAAACGTGCGTGGCCCCAGGGCCTCGCCCCCGAACGCCCAACCGAGCGTCATGGCCACCACCGGGTTCACGAACGCGTACGTGGCCACCACCGCCGGCGGCACACGGCGCAACAAGTACAGGTAAGCGCCGAAGCCGAACGCCGAGCCGAACACCACCAGATAAGCGAGCGCGGCCCACGCGGTCCACGGCACCGCCGATGGCTGCCAGTGCGCGAAGTCACCGGCGAGCCCCGCGAACACCAACTGGCCGACGCCGGCCGCGGTGAGCCCCACGGCCGTCGACATGACGCCCGATGTGGGCATGGCCCCGCGACGCGACCACAGCGAGCCCCACGCCCACGACAACGAGCCGAGCACGGGCACGATGGCCCACAGCGGCTGCGCGCCCAGTTCACCGCCCGCATGCGCGTTGCCGATGCCGGGCCCGATCAGCAGCGCGATGCCGGCGAAGCCCAGCACCAGCCCGAGGGCAGCCTGACGCGAAGGCGGCGTGGCGTGCCGCCCGAACGACGCGAGCAACGCCATCCACAGCGGGATCGTGCCCACGAGCAGGGCCACCAGCCCCGAGTGCACGTGCGCCACGCCGATGGTCACCGTGACGTTGCCGATGCCCGGCAGCAATGCGCCCACGAGCGCAGCGTTCCGCCATTCCAC
>JBEBGT010000287.1:0-5003 GCA_040081365.1 Candidatus Eiseniibacteriota bacterium
GCCCCCGCGTTGGATCCGTGAAACTCAGGACGACACGCACCCCGCGGACGCCATCGCCATCGTCGTCAACCACTCGGACTTCGAAGGACATCGTCGTCTCCTTCCTGTCAGCGACCTTACGATGTTGCGTTGAGCTGGCCAGCACTCGGGGAGTAAATGTGCATGAAGCGAGCGCGAAGTTCGATCGTCAAAAACGCCCGCGGAAGCGAGGCGACGGATCGGGACCGCGTGTCACGCTCCAGAGCTTGCCGTTCTGACTGAAGTGAAACTGCAGCCAACCGTCGGAGCGTTCACCCCGCTTGGCGAGCGAGTAGCTCCAGACCCGATTCCCCGAGGTGGACTGCAGCCGCTCCGTGGGCGAGCCCCACAGAGTGACAATGCGTGTGGAGTCCGCGCCCAGCATGTTCAGCGCGTCGCGCCAGCGCCGCAGCAGGTCGGGGCGTTCGGGTGCGGGAACCTCGAAGCTCACCAGTACCGGATCGCCGTATGGGAACGGATCACCGTCCGTCACGCCGGAGCGCCCATCGGGGGCGAGCGCGATCCGGGAGCGATGAAAGCCGACGGTCTCGTAGCCCGGCACCAGCATGGTGGGTTCGGCGTTCGAGTTGATCTCGGAGACGAACAGGCGGCGTCCGTTCGTCCAGCAGGCGACGCGTCCGCCGGCAACGGTGCGCGCATCCTGCGCCCGAACACCGGGGCCGTCGCTCGTGACCGGTGTTCCGTTCGCACGGATTCGTCGAAGTTCGTACTGCGGCCCGTCGCAAGCCCCGTCGCTGGCGACGTAGAGCAGTGTGCCGTCCGCCTGCCATTCACTGGCCCGCTCGAAAACCCGCGCAGGGTGCCGAGTGAGCGGATGAGCGTTGGCCCCTGAGCTGTCTGCGATCCACAATCGGCTTGCTCGGGTCCACACGATGCGATCGCCACGCTTGGACCAGATCGGATAGCGATCGGGAAGTGCCCCCGGCTTGAGGAACACACGGGCGCCGCTGCCGTCGGCATTGATCCTCCAGATGCGCGGCGAGGTGGAGTCTCCGCTCACCCCGCCGGCATGAAACAGGAGCGATCGGCCATCCGGGCTCCAAGAGGGCCAGTGGGGATCGCGAAAGTCACCCAGGTGCGTGCGCACACCCGTCGCAAGCTCAAGCTTCCAGAGGCTGCGCCCACGCACGTAGGCAAGTGATCGGCCGTCCGCCGAGAGCGCCGGCTCGGTGCCCACCGCCAGCACGGAGCTGGCGACGTCGACGTGCGCGGGATAGGCAACCGGACCGTGAACCAGATCGATCCACCGGCTGTTGCGTTTCCGGCGTTCGCTCACCGAGAGGTGCCAGTAGTGCGAATCACCCTGATGGATCAGAGCGGAATCGGAGCGGGTGAACAGCTCTCCGTCAGGCAATCGCTTGGACACCGTGACAACGTGTATCGCGGTGGACTCCGCTTGGACACCGATCTGATAGATTCCGCGCGGTCGGCCCTCGAGTCGAAGCGTGGCGTGCGAAGGCCACGTCGGGCTGCGACGCCGGATCCACATTTCGCGTGTCGCCGCGGAGTAGTTGGTGCCATCGAGAACGGTCAGCGTCAGTGTCGCGACGCCCGGTGCGCGCAGCTCGATGGCCGCGTCCGGGCCGGGCATGGTGTCGAACGAATCGGGTTCACAGGGCAGGCGAAGCGGGGGCCGCTGTTCGAGTACCGGGACGAGCGCCACGGACGCGAGCGGCTCGACCCGAATCGGCGTGGAATCGCCGAACTCGAAGTGAAGCCGATGCAGCGAGACTGAATCGGGTGGAATCGCGATCGACAAGAACTCGGACGTGAGCGCATCGGGACGCTGTACCCCCACATCGATGTCGCAATCCGCACCCGGCCGATGCCAGACGCGAATAACGTAGTCACCGTTCAGGGGGCCGCGGATGGTGATCCCGTCGCGATTGAACTGTGGATTGTTCTTGTAGGTCGCCTCCGAGCTGTCGGACTCAGCCTCTTCCGCGTCCTCGTCGGAGTGCTCGAAGTACTCAAGCAGGTTTCGCTCCGCGCTCGAGTTG
Source organism: Candidatus Eiseniibacteriota bacterium (assembly GCA_040081365.1). Classification (GTDB taxonomy): domain Bacteria; phylum Eisenbacteria; class RBG-16-71-46; order RBG-16-71-46; family RBG-16-71-46; genus JAIOPA01. The sequence goes on from JBEBGT010000287.1 coordinate 2,040, forward strand.
GGAATCTCCGAGCGATAGGCGTTGCTGTCCCGGGAAAACGTGATCCAGCGACCGAGCGGATCACGGAGCTCCATGTACGTTTCGCCGCGCAGGTCGAAGGACATTCGGCCCACGCCCGCAAGCGCACCGGCTGGTCGTGAGCCCCAAGCTGTCTGGGCTCCGCCGCACGTGCAGGGGAGAGGCGATCCGGCCGCCGCGGTGGCCGAGGTGATCGCCAGGGCAGCGATCGCAGCGGTGACGAAGATCCTGTACGACACGGGCAACCTCCACGAGCGGTGGAGCCGGATGCCACAGGTGGTGTGGTCAGGCGGCGCTGGAAGTAGGCTGATCGGTTCAGCCCGCACTGCGTTCGATCGGCTCGACGGCCGAACTCAACACGCGTTCGCCCACACTACGAAGTTCCTGGAAACGCGCTGGGCGAAAAGCCAGAAGTCCGTTGTTGCAATGCTCTTGGGCTTCGGTGAGGTCGGTGTCGCTGGCGAGCAGCTTGCGGAGCCCGTCGCCCACGGTAGCGGCCAGCGAGCGCCAACGATCGGGGAACCGGTCAGTGATCGTTTCGTGCCATTGGTCCGCCCACTGCTCCAACTCAGCCTGCGGCGTGAGCGAGGCAATCGCCAATACCCGGCCGAGATCCTTGTTCCGCCGAAGCATCGGACGCCCGAGGATCTCGGATCCGACGATGATCTGATCCGAGAAGCTGCGGTGCTCGAGCAGGTTGGCCAATGCCATGCTCTCGGGACGTGCGTAGAAGAGGCCTTCGGGGCTTCGCGCCGGCCTGTGCGTGGTGATCCCCGTGAACTCGAAACTCGGCAGTCCAAAGTGCTGCCCGGAGTCGAGCGCCAGTCGGTCCCACCTGCGACCGACCTGATGCTCGGAACTTGGGTCCGAGAGCAACTCGAGGAACCAAGCTCGTTTGCCCGGAGGGTAGAGCCGTACGGCGGGCAAGCGGTCAGCTGGCGTTGTGACATCACCAGGTCGGTGGAACGCGCCTTCGGCGCGCACCGTCCAACCTGAAGCAAACAGTCGCTCAGTGATCCTGCGACCGTGTTCGATTGCCGTGATGTGTGGGGACAACACGCAGTCTACGTCCTTGGTGCGCACACCGACTCCCGAGCGTTGCCCGGCCAGCCCGTGCGCCGCGGCTAGGCTGCCGATGATCACGATCGAGTCATGCAGCTCGGTGGGGATCGCCGAGGCGATCTGTGCGAATACTTCGCTGGGTGAGACCTCTTGCGGGCCCATGTTCATACCCCCGTCTTGCGTTGGTGGAGCAATGCCTCGAGAAACTGCCCCGCTTGGACCATGAGCTTGGCTTCACTGAGATCAAGCAGACACTCCATGGGGCTGGCCCAGTCCAAGCCTTGCTCGCCGGCTTCGAACATCGGGTCTGCTTCGGTGACGCCGTGAACGACGAGCACCGCGGGTTCGCGCGGGTCGTCGACTTGTTCGAGGGCGGGGTCCAGTTGGCTGATGAACTCAAGGCCAAGCTGCGCGTCGGTACGCTGTGAGATGTCGAGCCGGGGCGCCCCGGTGAGGTCGAGGTCGGGGTAGTAGTGCATCGCGCCAAGCACACCGCCGAGCGCCAGGCCTTCGATCTGGAGTTTGGCCAAGCGAGAAGCGAGCGACTCCGGCGTGCGCGGCGTCCGCGAGCGATCCGCGAACCGCACCGTGCGCCGTGCGCGTTCGGATTCGCGCAGCCAGCGTTCGACCAGATCGCGCGGGAGGCTGCGCAGTTCCACGCGGCGGTCGGAGGTGCGGGTGACGTAGGACTTGAGGTCGCGCAGGACGCTGGCGACGGTCGGGTACGAGTAGCCCGTGGAGCGGATGAGCTGGTCGGTGGTGATGGGGCCGTCGGCGCGCAGCCAACTGGACATGAGCAGCTTGGTGACCACGAACCACGAGCTGCCACGGTCGTGGTGGCGGGCCTGGCGCTGCGGGGCGGCGTAGCGCACCTGATCGATGGCCGCCTGGGTCTCGGCGTCGGGCGCGTGCGGGTGGTTGTACGAGCGCGTGGCGTCGGTGACGCAGAGCGTGAGCCGGCTGAGCACCTCGGGCCGGAGCACGCTGTGCGCAAGCTCCCATTCGGTGCGCAGCCGTTCGGCCGTGATGCCGGGGTGGTCGAGGACGAGGTAACCGCGGAACTCAGGCCCGCGCGCCGCGAGCTGGTAGCTGAGTTGCAGTAGGCTGGCGCGCAGGTCGCGGACGGCGCCCTCGCCGTACCGGACCTCGATGAGACGGTGCCCGACGACAGACTCGGCACCGAGCTGGCGGCTGCGTTTGGGGGCGCGCTTTGGGCTCATGGAAACTAAGATGCAGGTTTCAAATCAAAGTTGCAAGTTGTGCTAGCATGCCCCTCCGGGCCCGCAGAGGTGATCAGCAAGGTGGGAGGAGCACGAGCAAATGTGCCGAGCCACAAGCGCGACAATATGCTGTGGCACAATCGTTTGTTTCGGACTGGCATCTGGAAGCATGACCCGAAACGTCGGTAGTTATTGACAATAGCATACGTTAGGGGGCATCATGTACGCCATGGCGAGGAACACCGAACGTGCCGTCATCGCACTGATGGGCAAGGACCGGCTCTTACGCGCGCGTGAGCTCGAGTCGGCGCACATCGACCGCTCCGAGCTGCGTCGGCTGACGGCCGCCGGTGTGCTGGAGCGAGTCACCCGCGGCGTTTACCGGATCGCCAACGCGTCCGTGACCGAGAGCCACACCGTGGCCGCCGTGCTCAAGCGAGTGCCGCAGGCGACGGTCTGTCTGCTGACCGCACTGCAGATGCACGGCCTTACCACGCAACTGCCCCACCAGGTGTGGATCGCGCTCGACCCGAAGGCACGTCGACCGCAGCTTGCCGACTTGCCGATCCGTCTGGTGCGCTTCTCGCGTGCCGCGCTCACGGCTGGTGTCGAGTCCCGCGAGATCGAAGGCGTCACCGTGCGCTTGTACGGGCCTGCCAAGACC
>JBEBGT010000018.1:0-18301 GCA_040081365.1 Candidatus Eiseniibacteriota bacterium
ATTCGTACCAGTGCCACGAGGCCCAGGAGCCGTTCGAGGTCTCCACGCCGCTCGCGCTCGGATTCCAGTTCGCGTCGCGGCGCTCGGCGGTCGCGGCGGTGCTGCACTTGCCGGAAGGCGCCGTGGAGCTGCAGCTCGAGGGCGGACTCCACGTGCGCGCATTCCTGTCGGCGGCCGGGCGCCGGCGCTGGCAGCAGGCCGTCCAGCTCCTGGCACGCCAGACGCACACGAGCCCGGACGAGTTCTACGAGCAGATGCAGCCGCCGGTGCACGTCGAGCCTGTGGCACCGGCCGAGCTCGACTCCGCGGGTCCGCCGCGTGACGGGGCCACGGCGCCACGCTAGAGTGCGCACGACATGACCAATCCCTCCGCCGAGTTCGCCGCCAAGCATCCTCTGCTCAACCGCCTGCGCGCCTGGTTCCTCACCGGCCTCGTGGTGCTCGCCCCTTCGGCGGTCACCATCTGGGTGTTGTTCCGGTTGCTCAACTGGGTCGACAACCTACTCGGGCAGTACTTTCGTTTCGCGGCGCTCGACTACCACCGCATCCCCGGCATCGGACTGCTCGCCACCATGCTGTTGCTGCTGCTCGTGGGTTCGATCGCCACGCTGGTCGGGCAGGGGCCGCTGTCGCGCATGTGGGATCGGCTGCTATTGCGCATCCCCGGTGTGGGCATCGTGTACGGCTCCACCAAGTCGCTGGGCGAGGCGTTCCTGAGCCAGAAGGAAGAAACGTTCCGTAAGGTCGTGCTCGTGCAGTGGCCGCACCCCGGCATCTGGCGCGTGGGCTTTCTCACGGGGCATGTCTCGCCGCATGTGAAAGAGCGCATCGGTGCCGACGTGTCGTGCGTGTTCCTGCCGCACACTCCGAACCCGGCCTCCGGGTTCGTGCACTTCGTGCCCAAGAAGGACTTGGTCGAACTCGACTGGGCCGTGGAAGATGGGCTCAAGGTGATCGTCTCGGGCGGTGTGGTGCAGCCGGGCATGGAAGTGCCGGCCGCCAAGCCCACGGCCACGCACTGAGCCGCGAGCCGAGCGCCCGCCCGGTCGCGGGCAGCACCCCGGCACGCGAAGTCGCCTAGAATGCGCTGAGCTGCCCCGACCGGGCGGCGCCCCGCCATGGCCCTGATCACCTGCGAAGGCATCGTCTTGAAGACCCACGCGCTCGGCGACACCAGCCGCATCGTGACGGTCTACACACGCGACCACGGCTTGCGGAAGTTCGTGGCCAAGGGCGCGCGCAAGCTGCCCAGCCGCTTCGGCTACGCACTCGAGCCGCTGTCGCGTTCGCGTTTCGTGTTCTACATGAAGCCCGATCGCGACCTCCATCTGCTCTCGAAGGCCGAGGTGCTGGACGCGCTGGGCTCGCGGCTCAGCGACCTGTCACGCCTCGCGCACGCGCAGGCCGCACTCGAGCTCGTCGACCGCCTGGTATGGGGCGAGGAGCCGCACCCTAGGCTGTTCGCGCTGCTGGCGCAGGCACTCGAAGGCTGCACGCGCGCGCCGATCGCCGCGCTGCCGGCCGTGACGCTGGCCTTCCAGCTCCAGCTGGCGGCCGAACTCGGCTACCGGCCGCGGCTGGACCAGTGCGCGATCGACGGCCGGCCGGTCTCACAGCGGCGCGCGTTCTCGCCGTCACGCGGCGGGCTCTTGTGCGACACGTGCGCGGGGCGCGAGGGCGGCGTGGTGTTCCTGAGCGCCGAGGCGCTGGCCTCGCTGGCGCTGCTCTTGTCGCGACCCGTGCTCGAGGCCGGCGACTACATCGAGCTACCGCGGGCGGGTGAGCTCATGCGCGTCATCGAGGACTTCTTCCGCACGCACTTCCAGCGCTTCGTCGGCCTGCGCGCGCTCGACGTGCTGCGCGGACTCGAGGGCCCCGGTGTGGCCGCGCGTGCGGGCGAGCTGCGCGTGGCGCTGCCGGCCTACGTGGTGCCGCCCGAGGCGCTCGCGCCCGGCGTGGCCGATGCACCGCGTGCGCCCACCGAGGCCGACGCCGCCAACGCCGCGGCCCACGCGCTCGCCGACCTGTCCCAGCAGCGCGCGGCCGCGGCCGAAGCGGCCGCGCCGCTGCTCGCGGACCCCGCTCCCGAGAGCGATCCGCCCGCGCCGGGGCGCGCGTAGCCCGCGACCGCGCGGCCGCTGGTCAGTACCCGCGCGGGTCGCTTACACTCGCACGCTCTTTACACAGGCCACCCCACTCGCACACGGAGCCGTACCGCCATGTCCGCGTCCGAACCGCGCACGCTCCAGCACATGATCCTGGCCCTCGAGCAGTTCTGGGCCGATCGCGGCTGCGTCATCCAGCAGCCCTATTCGTCGGAAGTCGGTGCCGGCACGTTCAACCCGGCGTCGTTCCTGCGCTCACTCGGGCCCGAGCCGTGGCGTGTCGCCTACGTCGAGCCGTCGCGCCGTCCGAAGGACGGCCGTTACGGCGAGAACCCCAATCGCTTCCAGCAGTTCTTCCAGTACCAGGTGCTGCTGAAGCCCGCACCGTCCGACGTCGTGGATGCCTACTTCCAGTCGCTCGCAGCCATGGGGCTGGACCCGCTGCAGCACGACCTGCGCTTGGTCGAGGACGACTGGGAGAGTCCCACGCTCGGCGCGGCGGGTCTGGGCTGGCAGGTGTGGTGCGACGGCACCGAGATCTCGCAGTTCACGTACTTCCAGCAGTGCGGCGGGCTCGAGCTGCCGGTGGTCTCGGCCGAACTCACGTACGGACTCGATCGCATCGGCATGATGCTGCAGGGTACTGACCGCGTGCAGGACCTGCTGTGGGCACCGGGTGTCACCTGGGGCGACCTGTGGGTGCGCAACGAGTGGGAGTGGTCGCACTACAACTTCGAGCAGGCCCCCGTGCCCGAGTTGTTCGAGATGTTCAAGATCTGGGAGGCCGAGGCCGACCGGCTGCTGGATCTCAAGTTGGTCAACCCGGGCTACGACGCCGTCATCAAGTGCTCGCACACGTTCAACCTGCTCGATGCGCGCGGTGCGATCTCGGTGAGCGAACGCGTGGGCTACATCGGCCGCGTGCGGCGCATCGCGCGCAAGGCCGCGCAGGCGTACGCGCACCTGCGCGCCGAACTCGGTTACCCGCTCATCAAGGACGACGCCGAACGCCAGCGCTGGCTGGCGCTGCGTGAGGAAGCGCTCGCCAAGTCCGCCGCCCAGGCCGCGGCGATGACCGCGAAGGCCGCCAAGAAGGAGGTGGCCAGGTGAGCCGCGACCTGTTGTTCGAGATCGGCGTCGAGGAACTGCCCGCGGGCTACGTGCCGCCGGCCGTGGAACAGCTCGAGCGCGGCGTGCGCGAGGGTCTGGAGTCGCTGCGCCTGGGTTTCGGCGGCGTGCGCACGTTCAGCACGCCGCGCCGGCTCACCGTGCTCGTGCATCGCGTGGACGAGCGCCAGTCGGACTTCGCCGAGGAGGCCATGGGGCCCGCGGCCAAGGTGGCGTTCGATGCCGCCGGCAACCCCACGCGCGCGCTGCTCGGCTTCTGCGCCGGGAAGGGCGTCGAGCCCTCGGCCGTGCGTCGCGTCGACACGCCCAAGGGCGAGTACGTGACGGTCACCGTGCAGCACACCGGCAAGCCGGCCCTTGACGTGCTGCCGGCCATGCTCACCGCGGTCGCGCAGAAGCTGCAGTTCCCGAAGACCATGCGCTGGGACGCTGGCGACTACCGCTTCGGCCGCCCGGTGCGCTGGTTGCTCGCGCTGCTCGGCACCGACGTCGTGCCGGTCGAGGCGTTCGGCGTGCGCGCCGACCGTGTGACGTTCGGGCATCGCTTCCTGCACCCGGGCACCGTGGCCGTGCTCGAGCCGGGTGGCTACCTCGACGCGCTACGCGGCGCCAAGGTGCTGGCCGACGCCAGCGAGCGCCGCCGCATCGTGAGCGAGCAGATCGCCTCCGCAGCGGCCGAGCGCGGTGGCCGTGTGGTCGCCGATGACGAGCTCACCGATATCATCAACTACCTCATCGAGTGGCCCACCACGATCACCGGGTCGTTCCATGAGCGCTATCTGGACCTGCCGCGCGAGGTCATCGTCACGGCACTGCGCGAGCACCAGCGATTCTATGCCGTGGAGCGCGAGGACGGTACGCTGTTGCCGTGCTTCCTCACCGTGCGCAACGGTGACGCGAGCGGCGTGGACACCGTGCGCAAGGGCAACGAGGACGTGCTCGTGGCCCGGCTCGACGACGCGCGCTTCTACTGGGACACCGACTTGAAGCAGAAGCCGGCCGAGCTGGTGGAGAAGCTGTCGGGTGTGGTCTGGATGGAGGGTCTGGGCAGCCTGCGCGAGAAGGCCGCGCGGTTGGAGTCGCTGGCCGGCTGGCTCGCCGAGCGGCTCGAGCCCCCGGCGCGCGAGCCGAGTGTGCGTGCCGCGCGGTTGTGCAAGACCGACCTGCTCGGCGAGATGATCGGCAGCGGCAAGGAGTATGCGAGCCTCGAGGGCATCATGGGCGGGCACTATGCGCGCCGCGCCGGTGAACCCGAGGTCGTGGCGGTCGCGATCAGCGAGCACTACTCGCCGCGCGGCGCGTCCGATCAGGTGCCGTTCTCGGCCGCGGGTGCGCTGCTGTCGTTGGCCGACAAGCTCGACCACGTGGCGGGCGCGTTCGTGGCCGGCAAGTCGCCGAGCGGGTCCGAGGACCCCTATGGCGTGCGCCGCGCCGCCAATGGCGCGGTGCGCATCGTGGTCGAACGCGGCTGGTCGCTCGACCTGCGCGCAGCGGCCATGGAGATCACTCGCGCGTTTTTTGCGAATGACCCCGAGTTGCCGCAGGCCGAGATCATGAAGAAACTGGGTGAGTTCCTGCGTTCGCGCGTCGACACCGCACTCGAGGACCGTGGCCTGGCCTACGACGTGCGCGAAGCGGCGCTCGAGGCGCGCATCCTCATGGCGGGCGTGGCTCGTCCGGGCTGGTGTGACGCGGCCGATGCGCTGGCCCGGGCGCGCGCGCTCGAGGCGTTCCGCGGCGACCCGCGTTTCGCGCCGCTCGTGGTGCTGTTCAAGCGCGTCGCCAACATCCTCAGGGCGGCCACCGATCCGTTGCCGCCGGCGCTCGACACCGCGCGGCTCGTGGAGTCGCACGAGCAGGCGCTGCTCGCGGCCACCGAACTGGCGCGCGTGCGCACGGCCGCGTTCTGGGACAAGCGCGATTATGCGGCCATCCTGCCTGAACTGCTGGGCATGGGCGACGCCATCCATGGCTTCTTCGATCACGTCATGGTCAACGTCGACGACGCCCTCGTGCGCCAGAACCGTCTGCGACTGCTGGCCGACGTGCGCGAGCTGTTCCTACGCGGCTGGGACCTGTCGAAGGCCGTGGTCGAGGGCGAGAAGAGCTAGTCGGGTCCGGCGTCCGTGCGACGCCGGTCCGGCACTTCAGCGGTGCGTGGCCGGAACCGCGGGTGTCCTGGGTGGGGTCGAGCTCCCGAGTTCGACGGTGAACTTGCCCGGAGCCAGATCCCGCTTGACCGCGATCCCGTACGTTCCGAGGTCCGCGATGATCTCGTCGATCTGGCTCGACTCGTGGGTGCCCGATGTGAGGAAGTGCAGGGCGTCCTCGATGGCCCCCGTGTGCTTGCCGAGGCGTGCTCGGGCGCGGGCGCGCAAGGCGAACGCCGGCAGGTACGCGCGGTCCAGTTCCAGCGAGCGATCGGCCTCGCTCTCCGCTCGTCTCGCGTCGCCGTTCGCGAGTGCCACGAGCCCCGCGTTCTTGTGCAGGGCGGCGACGGCGGGGAAGCGCGCCACGCCACGATCGAGGATGTGCGCGGCCTCGAGGCTCGCACCTGAGTTCAGGAGCGCGAAGCCGAGTTGGTTGTAGACCCCCGCATCGCTCGAGTCCTCGGCGAACGCGTGAAACAGGTTGCGGACGGCGTCGCTCCAGTTGCGGTCGTCGATCGCCAGTTCAGCGAGATGGGACCAGGCGGCGGCCCGTATCGCATGATCGGCTGCGGGTGCTTGCTCGAGGACCTTCTGGAGCCGGGTCGCGGCTGCGGTGCGTTCGCCTTTCCGTGCGTCGAGGGCCGCGCGACCGACGTGCGCCGCCCACAGTCTCGGCTCGAGCGCGAGTGCGGCATCGAAGTGTGCCTCGGCAGCCTTGCGGTCGTCCGCCACCAGCGCCTGCGTGCCGGCGTCGCTCTCGGTGAGCGCACGCACATGCGTCGAGACGCGCACGCTCTCGCGCCAGCGCCACGCCAGGTACGCGCCAGCGAGTAGCACGAGCAGTACGGCCAGGGGCAGCCATGCGGGCCGGCGCGGCCGTTCGCGTCGCAGCGCGGCCGGCAGCGCGGTGGGCATGCGCTCGGCGCTCAACTCCTCGGTGCGTGCCTCGGGGTTCACGAGTGCGGCGGGCGCGGGCACCGAGAACTCGAGCGTGTCGCTCGCGGCCGACACCGGCGGCGGGGATGGCATGCCGAGCCAGCGACCCAGCTCCTGCTGCACCTCGGCCGCCGTCGGGCGCTCGGCCGCGGACTTGGCGAGCATGCGCTCGACGAGCGCGGCCAGCCCGGTGCCCGCGTCCGCACGCGCCGCGAGCAGCGGCCGGGCTGGTGTGTTGGTGATCGCGTACATGAGTGCCATGGCGTTGTCGCCCGGGAACGGCAGCTGGCCCGCCAGGGACTCGTGCAGCAGCACCCCGAGCGCGAACACGTCGGACGCCGCCTCGCTCTTGCCCGCGATGCTCTCGGGCGCCATGTAGGCCGGTGTTCCGAGTGCGGTGTTCGTGCGAGTGAGCCGCGTGGTGTTGGCGGCATACGCGAGGCCGAAGTCCATGAGCTTGGCCGCACCGTGCTCGTCGAACATCACGTTCTCGGGCTTCACGTCGCGGTGCTGGATGCCGCGCGAATGCGCGAACGCCAGCGCGGCGGCCAGCTCGCGCGCGATGCGCACGGCCTGCGGCACGGGCAGCGGGCCATCGGCCAGCAGCGCGCGCAGTGCGCGCCCGCCCAGGAGTTCCATGACCAGGAACAGCCGGCCGCCATCGGATTCGAACGCATGCACCACGGCGATGTTGGGATGCGTGAGCCCGGCGGCGGCGCGCGCCTCGCGCTCGAAGCGCGCGCGGTGCGCGGCGTCACTGGCCAGCTCGGCAGCCACGAACTTGAGGGCCACATGGCGCCCGAGCCGGGTGTCGATGGCCTCGACCACCTCGCCCATGCCGCCCCGGCCCAGGGGCCGCACGATCTCGTAGTGGAGGACGCGCTGTCCGGTCATGGCCGCGCACCGTAACAGCGGCCCGGCAGCCGCGCCACGCGGCGGCGCTGGCCGCACGCGGACCGGGATGCGCTCCCGGTCCGCGCGCGTGCCGCTATTCGAGCCAGATGAGCGGCTGGCGCAGCTCGCGCCCACCCTGACGGAGCCGGACGTAATACAGGCCCGGCCGCGCGAGCCCGCCGTTCAGCTGGCCGTGCCAACGCACGTCATGCCAGCCGGCCTCCTGACGGCCCGTCACGAACGACTTCACCCGCCGGCCCATGAGGTCGTACAGCTCGAGCGTGACGTCGGACGCCACCGGCAGCCCGAAGCGCAGCACCACGGCGCCACGCCGTGCCGGATTCGGGCTCGGACGCGACAGCATGAGCTGCCCCGGGATGTCGCGCGGAGCGCTGGTGGTGCGCAGGATCTGGAACGGCTCGCTGGTCGCCACCATGCCAGGCGCATAGCCCGCGGCGTCCTCGTCGGCTTCGGCCAGGAGCACGCACACGCGCACGGAGTCCGCGAGCGTGTCGGGAATCGCCCACGCCCACTGGCCCGTGTTCGGCAGGTGCGCGGCCAGCGTGCGCCACGACGCGCCCTGGTCGAACGTCACCACCAGGTTCACGAACCGGACCCGGTCGTCCTCAGGCGACTCCCACGCGATCAAGTGCGTCCCGCCGGGGGACACCTGGTCGTGGTCGTGCGGTGAGCGCACACGGCCACGGATCACGCGCACCGTGTCGGAGCCCTCGAAGCGGCGGCCGGCGATCTGGCCGGTCACGTGGATCGGCACGCGCGCGCCCGGCTGAAGCAACGTCTCGATCGCCAGCCGGTCGAACTTCACCTTGAGCCGCGCCCGGCCCTCGGCGTCATCGTCGTCGTCGTCGTGCGAGTGCGCTTCCCCGGCGCGCGACACCGGCACCACGCCCTCGATCCGGATGCTCGCGACATCGATGTCCTTGGCCTTGTACGGAGCCGGCGGGAACAGCTCGGCCTCCACGAACCGGCCGTGCGAGCGCAGGTTGAGTGTGCTGGGCTTGAAGTCGAAGCCCATCGCGACCGGGGTGAGCGCGGTGGCCTGGCCGATCTGCGTGATCGTGCCCGCCACGGAGTTCGCGACCAGTATGAACCCGTCGTTCGGGTCGACGCCGATGCCGGCCGAGCCCTGACCGGTGGTGAACTCGTGCTGCAGTGTGAGCGTCACGCTGGCGCCGGGCACGAGCAGCACGGGCGCACCCGCGGCCGAGACGCTGATCGCGTACACCAACACGCGGCCGTTCGGGTCCGTGATGAACAGCTTGGCGCCGTCGGCCGACACCGCGATGGCCTGGCTGCCCGAGGCCACCGTGGCGGACTTCACGACCTTGTTCTCGTTCGTGCTGCCCGGCGTCACGTCGATCACGAGCAGGTGGCCGTCGCCGGTGAGCGCGAACAGGAACGCGCCATCGGCCGAGATCGCGATGGCCTGACTGCCCGACGCCACGGTGGCGGATTTGGTGACCGCGCCGCTGCGCAGGTCGAGCATGGAGATGCCGGCCGGATGGCCCACGTACACGCGCGTGCCATCGGCCGAGATGGCGATGGCCTGACTGCCCGTGGCCACGGCGGCCGACTTGGTGACGCGATCGTAGGACGGACTGCCCGGTTGCGCGTCGATCACGAACACCTTGCCGTCGCCCTTGCACGCGACGACGACCTTGCCACCATCGCGCGACACCGCGATCGCCACAGGCTGCTGGCCGACCGGGATGCGTTTGAGCTCGGTGTGATACGTGGGCGATGCCGGGTCGACGTCGACGATGCTGACATCGTTGCTGCCCTTGTTCACCACGTACGCGCGCAGGCCGGACGGCAGGATCGCCACCATCACCGGCTGCACGCCCACGATGATGCTCGTGAGCGTGGCGCCGCGCGATAGGTCCAGGGCCTGCAGCGTGTTCGTCCGCACGTTGGCGGCATAGGCGCGCTTGCCATCGGGAGTGATGGCGATGCTCTGCACGCCGCCAGCCGACGGCAGGTCGGCAATGACCGCGCCGAGGACGGTATCCGGAGCCAGCACACTGAAGGGGAACGCCGGGCTGGCGTTGCCTCCCGTCTGGACGACGAGATCGCCGCTCACCGCGGCCGGCGGCACGCGCACGACCAGCGCGTTCGGACTCGCGCTCAGGACCGGTGCGATGATCCCCTGGAGCACCACCGAGTTCGCGGAGGGTGCGGGGTTGAAGCCGTTGCCCGCCAGCGTGACCGGCATGCCCACCGCGGCCGCCGGCGGCGAGACCGCGCTGATCTCCAGCGCCGGCCGCGCCTCGGCCGTGAACGTCGTGGTGGCGCCGGTCGCGAGCTCCTGACCGTCGGTGTCGAGCGGGCCGGGGTCCACGCTGAACGTACAGGCCGCGAGGAACGGCAGCGGCTGCGCGGGCTTCCAGAACACCAGGCGGCCGCCGAGCTCGCTGCGTGCGCTGCCTTCGACCGCCTGGCCGTTCACGACCAGCTTGAGCACGGGCGTGAGCGAGGCGAGGTCCATCGACTGATTGAACTGCACGAACAACTCGCTGTTGGCGAGCACGTCCGTTGCGCCATCGGCAGGCCCGATGCCCACGACCGCCGGCGGTGTGTCGGCATCGCTCGCGACCGCGTTCGAGGTCACGAGCGCATCGGCGGCAGTGCCGAGGACCGGCACATGCACGCGCACACTCTGTGCGCCGGGTGCGTTCGAGTCCGCGTGCCACACGGCGCTCGCTTCGCCCGTGGCGTCGGTCAACTTCTCGACGACGCTCAGCAACGGGACGGCATCGGCATCCAGTCTGCCGCGGCCGTCCTGCACCTCGAAGCGCACGAGCACACCCGATTGCGGTGCGCCGCTGCCATCGACGACGCGCACGCGCACGGGGGAGGGGAATGCCTGCCCCGGCAATGCGTCCTGGCCGGAGCCCGCGAGCACGGCGATCTGGGATGCCGAGCTGAACTGGTGCAGCACGAGCCGCGAGAACTCGAGAGTCTCGTCCATCGTCCACAGCGAACGATGGTCGGGGGACATGGCGACGTAGCCGAGCCCGCCGGCGATGCCGAGGTCGGTCGCGACCGGCGTCGCGCCGCCGAGTTCAAGCAGGAACGCGCTGCGGCCGGTGCCCGCCGAGACGATCACCGACGACGGGGTCGGACCCGTCGTCACGTCGAATGCCGGCAGGCCGCCCGGCAGGGTGCCGAATGCCAGCTCGCTGCCCGCCGCTGCCGGGTCGAGCGACATGACGGCATAGCTGCCGTTCGCGAACACCGCGATCGCACGCAGGCCATCGCCGGTGATCACGATCTGCTCGGCGAACCCGGCACCCGGGTGACTGGGCGTCGCGCCTGCGACCTGCGGCGGTACGGTGGTGTAGAGCGCCATCTGCCCGTCGCCGCCGCCGATGACCCAGCGGCCGTCACGCGACGGCACGAGCGCGTGGAGCGCCGAGAACTGCGCCGCCGTCGTGGTGGGTGCATAGGGCGTGGAGGTGGCGAGCGCGGTGAGCGGGTCGCCGGGGCCATTGCTGCCCGCGATCCACAGGCTGCGGCCCAGCGGATCCACGGCCAGTCCCCAGGGCGCCACTAACGGCGGCGAGAACTGCGTGGCGATGGACGTGCCGAACGTGGCGCTCGTGGGGTCGGCATCCCAGGCGGTGAAGACGCCTTCGGAGTCGGTCACGTAGAGCTCGCGCCCATCCGCCGAGAAGTCGAAGTCGTGCGGCACCACGTTCGTGCTGAACATGAACCGCGTGGTCTGCGAGGCGAACTTCGACGGCCCCTCGTTGGTGATCTGGTAGAGGTCGACCATCGCGCGGCAGCGCCCCGCAGCGTAGGCGAGCACGGCGAGCGTGCGGCCATCGGGCGAGCTGCGCATGCCGGCCGCGAGGTAGGCGGAGCCGGGCGTGCTGACACAGCCCGAGAACACGTCATCGCGGCCCTGGAGGCCCGCCGACCGGACGATGGTGGTGGTGACGGGCTCGAACACGCGTAGCGGGCGTTCGAACGTGCGCATGGTGTCGCCGGGGGCGACCACCGCCACCGCGACATCGCCGCGGGGCGCGCCGGCCGGCACGATGAAGGCGCCGCCGAGCGTCTGGGGGTCCGAGCTCACGATGGGCGCCGTCACGCCGCCGAGTTCCACGCGCGACGTGGGCAGTACCGTGCCGGGGTCGCTTGCGAACGCGATCATGTCGCCGGGCACGGCCATGCTGCTCACGAGCTGGCGCAACGGGCGGCCGCTCGCGAGCGTGTAGCGCTCCAGCGTGCGCGACGTGGCGCACGCGACGATCGCCGTGGCCCCGAGCCCGTCCACACTCACGGCCGTAGGTCCCAGGTTCGTGGGCACGTCGGCGAGTCTGGTGAGGTACGTGGCCTGGCTCGTGGAGTCGAGCGTGACCACCTGGAGCACGTTGAGCGTGCGGTTCGCCGACAGCAACGCGCGGCGGAACGGCACCACGGCCAGATCGCTCACGTCGCCGCCGAGCGGGACATGGCTCTGCGGTTGGTGCACGCCATGGAAGACCGTGCCCGCGTTGTTCTCGTGGAACAGCACCTGTACCCGGCCGTCGCTGAGGGCCGCGAGCAGCGCATCGCCGCTCTCGCTGTTCACGACTTCGCGCTGCCCGGCCGCTGTGGTGGTGAACTCGAACGCACTGCTGAGCGACAGTCCGCCCGCGCCGAGCACCGCGGCCACGGAACCGTGCGCCGTGGTCCACGCCAGCGTGGTGCCGTCGGTCGTGAGCGTCAGGCCGCCGGTGACGGCGGTCCCGGGCGTGGCGAGCACGGCACGCGCCTCGCCCAGCGTGGCACTCGCGGGGTCGATGTCGAGCACGACGATACGCTCGGTGTCGGGGACCGCCACATACAGGAGCCGACCTGTCGGTGACAGGGCCATGGCGTTCGGCGTGCCGCCGGGCAGCAGCGTGCGCACGATGGCGCCATAGGTGCCGCTGGCCGGGTTCGCGTCGACCTCGACCACGTCCTGCACCGAAGGTCGCAGCACGAACGCGCGCAAGCCATCGGCACTCATGACGATCCGGTCGCCGCCGAGGATCTGGCGCGGGGTCACGACGGCCGAGCTGGCCGGCGGGAACGTCACCGTGGCAAGGCCGTCGGAGCCCACGGCGATGGCCGACGTGCCGTCCGCCGACAGCGCCACGTCGCTGGGTGCGAAAGGCAGCGGCGTGCTCGTGAGGAGCGAGACGTTGGCCGGCACGCTGCTGTCCCGCAGGTCGAGCCGGAACGCATTGCTCGGCTCGATGCGGTTGTTCGGCAAGTCGATGAGCACCATGCGCACATCGCCCGTGAGCTGCGACACCGGCCGCCCGGGGATGCGTACCACGGCTGAACTCGTGGTCACCTGCGTCGCGTCCACGGAATCGGCGCCGCCGGATGTCCGCTCGAATGCGACCGTCATGATCGCGCCCGGCTGGAAGCCCGCGCCCCGGATGGTGATGAACGTGCCCGGCGTGGCCGCGCGCGGTTCGACATCGGTGATCGCCACCAGCGGCCGGGTCTCCGTGTGGAACGGCGCGAGGAAGCGTTGCGTCAGGTGCACGCCCTCGCGGTCGGTGAGTTCGGTCGTCACCTCGAGCTCGTAGTCCGCGCCGAACTCGAGCGTCTGTGTGGGCGTGAGCATGAATGTGCGGCCGGCGTTCGTGAGCGCGTTCTGGCCATTGCCGGCGAGGTTCGGAGTGCTGCCCACGCGCCGCAACTTGAACGCGCGACCCAGCGCCGCGCCGTCGATGGGCTCGCTGAACTTGAGCAGCATGGCCGCGTCGATGCGCACGTCGGTCGAGCCGGCGAGCGGGAAGCTGCTCAGGATCTCGGGCGCCACGGTGTCGATGTTCGTGACGATATCGGCGTCGACGACGACCTGGCCCGCCGCCACCGGGACGGCGAGGATCGAAGCCGGGTCGTCGGAGGCCGACTCGGGCTCACTGCGCCACTCGTCCTGGAAGTTGGTCTCGGCGATCGCGGCCACATGCGCATTGATGATGGCGGGCTCGAGCGGCTGGCCGTCGACGTCGCCGTCGAGCGCGGCCACGCGCACGCCGTAGTTGCCAGGCGACAGGCGGCGCAGGGCGAAGCGGCCGTCCTCGCGTGTGTAATCGGTGGCGGCAGAGCTGATCGGCGCACCGTTGGCGTCGAGGCGGAACGCGCGCACCAGCGCGCCCGGGATCCCGGCGCCATTGCTGCCGCGCGTCACGCGGCCGGTGATGGTGCCGAAGTTCGTCTCGAACGACGACGCGGGGTACGCGGACGCCACCGCAGCCTCGTCGTCCGGCGTGAGCGTCGCCGCGGCGATGCCGGGCTGCAACACGAAGTACATGGTGGCGTCGGTGCCGCCACTGTGCGAGATGCCCAACAGGTGGCCGATCTCGTGCTGGGCCACGCTGGCGAGATCGACCGCGCCGGGGTGGCTGGCGGTCGCGAACGTGTAGGCCGGATTGAACACGATGTCGGCGTCCACGATCTCGCCCGGCAGCACGATGCGGTCGTGGAACGACACGCGCCGGTCGAACGAGAACGTGGGCGTGATCGCCAACGCGCCGTCGGCGAAGTCGAAGTCCGGGTCCTCGAACGTGACCAGGTTCACGCCATCGGTGGCCGAGGCCAGCTTGAGCGGCGTGGGGGCATCCTCGACGAACGGCAGGTCGGCGCCGGTCACATTGCGCCACACGGCGAACGCGTTGCGCAGCACGCCGAGCGACTGGCCGCTCGGGTTCATCGGGTCGCCGGCTGCGCTGAACGTGTAGTGGATCGGGTACTGGTCGCGATTCCAGCTCTCGGCGTGTTGCAGGGTGGCCGTGGGATCGATGCAGCCGTCGCCATCGGCGTCCTGACCGGCAGCGCTGCCCGGTTGGCCATCGGCGCTGACGTCGGTGCAGATGTCGCCGCGGTCGGCCACGCCGTCGAAGTCGTGGTCGGCGTTGAACTGGTACACGCGCATCTCGTCGAAGATCGGCAGCTTCGACGGCGCCCGGGGCACCGGGTCACTGTTCTCGTCGATGCGGTCCTCGATCTGCCACACGATCTGCACCGAGTCGAGCCCGCTGGTCGGATCGAAGCCGTGAGCCGTCGGGGCCGGGCTCACGGGTTGGCTGCGCGCCACGAGCGGGAACTGGAAACCGTTGGGATATTCGACGCGGACCTGCGACACGGGGGCCGTGGCGTCCAAGCCGAACTGGCCGTTGTTGAGCGAGAGCAGGCCGGCGCCGAAGGCGCGAGGGCGCGCGTCACCGGCTGACTTCACACGCACCCACGGCGTGACAAAGCGCCAGTCGTCGATCGACGGCAGCTTGCCCCGGAACTCGAACACGACCGTCGTGTCGCGACGCGGCACCGCGATCCACGGCGACTCCAGTCGCGCGAGCATCAGGGGGCCCACGAAGCCGTCCGGCGCCGTCACGGTCCACAGACAGCTCGGCAGGTTCGCATCGAAGCCACTCACCACGCGCGGCGCGCTCAGGGCGATGTCGTCGTGAGTGAAGACAGTCTCGTTGGTGGAGATCGAGTTGAGGGCGTTGCGGTCCGACAGCTCGCAACCCTGCAGCGTGCCGGTCTCGAAGTCGGCGGCCACCAGCGTGGCGCCCTGATCATGCAGCCGGATGTTGTCGACGATCGCCGCCGCTGGTGTGTCCGGACCGAACCCGTCTTCAGCGGAGGAGGTCGAGCCAGTGTTCACGACGATGCGCAACCGGGTGACCGGCGAGAGCACCAGCAATTGCGACTGTGTGGCCAGCGACACCGTGGCGTGGAACAGTCCACTGCCCTGCCAGGCGTTTTGCGTGACGCTCGAGTCCTGGAAACTCTGGGTCGTTCGGCCCGTGGAGCCGTTGCCGAGCCGTGAGGCGAGCGTGACCCAGGTGCCGTCGGCCTGCTGCAGCTGGACCGCGAACGCGTGGCCGCCGCCGGTCGGGACGATCATGGGCGCTTCGGCCGCGGTGAACAGCGCCACATCGAACTCGAGTGTGGCGGCGGGGTGTGCCAGTGCGTCGAATGCAGGCAGCGTCAGGCGCTGGCTCCAGTTGTTGCCCCAGCCGGAACCGCCGACCCAGTCGCGCGCCACCTCGGGTGAGCTCAGGCTGTCCGCGCCGAACCGCACGGCGTGCGTGCCCATGCGCAGCGCGCGTGTGCGGCCGATGATGCGCTCGATCGTCCCGTCGGCGTGCAGGTGGAACGCCGCCCCGCCAGCGGCGAAGTAGAGCCCGCCATTGCCATCGGCGTCCATCCCCACGGCGTTCTGGTCGAACGATGGGAACGGATTCTGGGTGCCGAGCGTCGCGGTCGCCGGACCGCCCAGCGTGAACCCCCCGTACGCTTCGCTGCCCGCCACCACGCTCGTGGCGTTGTTCGAGAGATCGAGCTTCATGAGCACGCGCGGGCCCGTGAAGCCCTCGTTGTCCAAGAAGCCCGTGTGACTGAAGTACAGCGCGCCGCCCGAGTACTCGAGGCCGTCCGTCGCGATCGGTCCCGACAGCGTCTCGAACTGGGCGAGATCGACGTTCAGCCGGCGGATGTACCCTTCGTCATTGATGAACACTTCGCCCGTCGGGCTGACGGCGATGCCGCGCACCTGGCCGAGTAGGAACCCGAACGGCCCCTCTTGCGGTACGGACGGTGGCGTCGCGAGCGTGATGATCTGCCCATCGGATCGGCGCAGGATGCGCAGCCGAGTGTCGAGTGAGGTGAGCAGGGTGACCTGATCCGCGAAGTAGATGTCACCGTTGGGAGCCACGGCCAGCGTCGTCGTATTCAGGTTCGCTTCATCCGCGGGGCCGTCGGTGAAACTCGATCCGCCGCCGGCGAGCGTCGTGCGCGAGCGGCCGTCCTGGGAGATCAGGTACAGGAAGCGCTGATTGCCGTCCGTGACGATGGTGCCATTCGTGAGCGGATCGAGATCCGCCTTGCCGCGATAACTCGAGAATCCCACCCCCGGCACGGACTGGTTCACCTCGAGCTCGCGTACGACATTCGTGCCCGGGTCGGCCACGACCCAA
This sequence comes from Candidatus Eiseniibacteriota bacterium, assembly GCA_040081365.1. GTDB lineage: Bacteria > Eisenbacteria > RBG-16-71-46 > RBG-16-71-46 > RBG-16-71-46 > JAIOPA01. Next base: position 16,204 of record JBEBGT010000018.1, read on the forward strand.
CGGTCGGCCGTCCGGTTGGCGACGGGATATTGAAGAACACGCACTCCGCCGCTGTCCGTACGCGCGATCGCCGTGGTGAAGCCGAGCGCGAACTGGTCCGCGGCCTCGGGCAATGCAGCGCCGCCATCGCGGTCCCACATCGCGTGCTCCGCGTTCACCAGCGTGCGGTCGGTGATATGCGCATAGAGCTTCGTGGTGAGGTCCTCGGCCCGCCAATCACTGGGCTGGCACGTGCCGTCGGCGCGGTCGAACGCGCTGCCCAGCACGAGGAACTCGTTGGTCTCCGGCTGCGACAGCACGATGGCGTCCTGCGTGCCGACCGCGGCTCGTACGCGGCCGCCGGCCGAAGCCGGCGTGGCCGTGCCGAACGGCGCGGCGTGCGCAGCGGCAACGATCGCGAGCGACAGGGCGGCGAACGAGCCAGCGTTCCGCACGAGGCGGCCCTGCGCGCGCGCGCTCACTTGGCCTCCGCCGGCGCCGACGTCAGCGCGCTCTGGATCTCGGCCCTGAGTTCCGAGAGACGGAACCGGCGTGCCGGGGCATCACCCGGGGCCAGCGCCATGGTGTGCAGGTCCTTCACGGCGAGCCCGGGCAGCGTGCGCTGCACCAGCTTCTCGCCGCTCTCAGCGTCAGTGATGATGTCGAACTTGCCCTGTGCCATGCCGTTCACCTGCGCGCGGCCGGTGGGGCCGCGGTACACGAACAGCAGTGCCTCCTCGCCGTTCACGAACCGCGGCGAGCCCGGTACGTCGTAGCGCGCGCCGTCCACTCTGCCGCCGAGTTGCGTGAGCGTGAGCGTGCCGTTCGCATCCGTGCTGCCCTTGAGCGTCTCGTCGACCGACACCACGACCTCGGTGAAGATCCGGGTGTGGCGGTCGTCCCAGTAGGAGCGCGTGCTGAGCACACGGCCGACGACGATGTCCTGGGAGCGCTGCGCGAGCGTGGGCGTGTCGAGCAACAACAGGCGCGTGGCGTGCGCGGGCACGGCCAGCATTGCGACGAGCAGCACCGCGGGGCAGAGCAGGCGGCGGAGCAGCGACATGGAGCGGCCTCCGGGGAAGAGTCGTGGCGCGTGGGCGCCGGGGAGAGAAGTGAGCGGGCGAAGTGCGGCGCCCCGGTGACGGGCACGCCCTTCAGTGCGAAGTCGAGAGGCTGCGTGCCTTCTCGTAGGCGTCGTCGGCGAGATCCTTCAGGCCGACCGCGCGATACACATCGCCCAACGCTTCATGCGGGGCAGGAGAGCCCGGCGCGAGCCGGGTGAGTGCGCTGAACTGCTCGGCGGCGGCGTTCAGCATGCCGCGCTCGAACAGGTAGGCGCCGCCCAGGTAGCGGCCGGCCGCCGTGTTCTCGCCGCCCGCGCTGGCCTGGATGCGGCCGAGCACGCTGCGCACCGCTTCGGCTTCGATCGCGGGCAGCACGCGGAACGTGGCCGAGGCGCGCTCGAGCGGGCCCTGCCGGCCGTACGCCTGGACTTCCCACAGGTACTCGCCGTCGGCGAGCGCGGTGGCGGACGCGGGGAACGCCAGCTCGATCTGCTCGCTGTCCTGCGCCCACTGTTCACCGTGGTCGTTCGAGAGCCGCACGCTGTAGCGCACGGCACCCGGCACCGCGCGCCAGCGGAACTGCGGGCGATCGGTGAGCAGGTCGGAGCTGCGCGGCTCGAGCGGTTCGGGGGTCGCGGCGGTGCCGCCCGTGCGCAGCGTGGGTGCGGCCACCAGCCCGCGCTCGCGCGAACCGGACACGCGGAAGTTGGTCACGGATGCGAACGCCTCACGCGGCAGCCGCTCGTTGCCGGCGACGGTGCCCGCGGCCGCGCGGCCGCCGAGCGTCATGGAACTGCCCGCGCCCAGTTCGATGACGTTGCCGTCGTTGAACAGGAGCGTGGCCTTGCCATTGGCGGCCACGCTGATCCGGTCGCCGCGCTCGAGCGGCGAGCCGAAGGTGGCGGGCTTGGCGGTGCGGGCCCGGGCTGGCGTCAGCGTGACACGGCCCTCGAGCGCGGCGAGCACGGCGACGGGGTCGGCCAGCGCAAGGGCTGGCCGGAGCAGGAGCAGACTGGCGACGAGCGTGGCTCGGACGAAGGTCCACATGAGAAGGC
>JBEBGT010000288.1:0-4950 GCA_040081365.1 Candidatus Eiseniibacteriota bacterium
CCGCCGCGTGAGTCCGGGGCACGCGTCACGACGCGCATGGCCGGGTCACTGTGCTCGGCGAGCCGCTGCCGGCGGCCGACACACGCCGCCGCGGCTCGGGATCAGAAGTGGAACGCCACGCCCAACGAGGTCGTCCAGTAGTCGGCCTTGAACGTGTTGGGCGGCAGGTCGCTCTTCTGGTCACCCATGTAGACGTAGCGTCCGTTCAGGTCCAGGGACGCGACGCCCGGGATCATGGGCACCGTGAGACCGCCACCCAGGTGCATGCCGAACTCCTGCGACGTGGTGCTCGCTAGCAACGGCGTCTGCGGGTAGTGCAGCGTCGTGTTGTAGTAGCCGCCACCACCGCCCACGTACATCATGGGCATGGGATGGAGCCAGAGCGAGGCGGTGACCGGCCACTGAGTGCTCTCGAGTGCTCCGTCGAAGAGCTGGTCCTTGCGGTACGACACACCGATCTCGGCGGACACCATCGGCACGATGTTCGAGCGGACCGCGAGACCGTACGAGAGTCGAGTGTCATCGCCGTTCTCCGGAGTGCGCGTCATGCCCATGGACGGGATCACCTCGGCCGCCCGTGCCGCCTGGGCACTGAGTGCGAGGCCGGTGAGCAACAGCGACGCTGCGAGGAAGCGATGTGTCTTCCGGAGCACGGACCTATGCGACAGGCTAGCCATGCGTTCCTCCTGGGCCCCTCTGCGCCGCCCCGCGGTCGCGGGGCAGCGTGTGAGGGGGGTGCGGGCCCGCGGTCGTGACCGGCGGGGTGGTTCGCGTGACCCCGTTCGATCGGCCGCGACTCACTGCACGGCGCGTGCCGCCGAGCCGTTGTTGCAGCGCAACGGCTTGCGCGTGTGGCCCGGCGCGAAAGGTGTGTCGGTCGTGCAGCAGCCTGTGGCAGGTCGCACACGCGTGCAGGGTGCAAGGTTCCAGACTGGAACAGCGGCGACCACGCGCGGGCGCTGGGCGAACTCGCGCAGCGCGCTGGCACGCAAGCGAACGGCCGGCCCGCGCGTGGTGGACCGGCCGTTGCTGCTCTTCATCATGTGGCGCGCGCTAGCGCTTGGCGACCGGCACCGGCGCAAGCACCTCGCCCACGAAGTCGCGCACGCCGTTGTCGCGCACCAGCACGGGGTGGCGCCGGCCCTCGCGGTACTCGAGCGCGAACGTGCGGAAGAACTCCTTGTTCTCGCACAGCAGGTCGATGCGTCCGCTCTGGCGCGTGGCGGCGATCGCGTCGCGGAGCACGTCGCTGCTGTAGCGCCGGCCGTTCACGGCGATCAGCTTCATGTCGGGCGCCAGGCCCGCGGCATCGGCGGGCGAGCCCGGCGTGATGTCGATGATGTCACCGGTCTCGGCCTTGAGGAGCACACCCAGCGAGTAGCTCTCGTCGAGCTTCTTGTCGGCGGTCTCGCGCGATTTCTGGATGGGTCCCAGCGAGTCGGCCCAGCCCACGCGCCAGCCGCCGGCGGTGATGCCGTTGGTGGGCGCGTGCGGCGCCACGGCGTACACACGGTCGTGGATGAACGCCGCCCACTCGTAGGGCCACACGCTGTTCAACGTGCTCACGACCTCGTCGAGCGTGTAGGGCTTCACCTCGGCGCCCGCGTTGGGGCCGCCGTGGAACTTCTTGCAGAAGTCGTCCAGCGACCTGGTGCCCTTCGACAGCTTGCGGATCAACACGTCGGCGTCGAGCCACAACAGCAGGCCTTCGTCGTAGAAGTCCACGCCGCGCCGCCAACGGCTCCAGGCGTCGCGGCCCTCGTACAGGAGCTGCGCTTCGGTGCCGGTGTCCACGAGCGGCCGCCATGTGCGGCCACGCTGCGCTTCGAGGTCGGCCGCCACGGCGGCCAGGGCGTCGCGCGTCTCGTCCGCCGTGCGGATGCCGGCGCGCGCGGCGAGCACGAAGCCCAGGTACTGCGTGAGGCCTTCGTACACCCACAGCATCTCGCCTTCCATGGGTGTGAAGTAGTCGCCCGTGGCCAGCCCGGCCGGGCGGCGGAACTTACCGTTCCAGGAGTGCACGTACTCGTGTGACAGCAGGTTCGAGTTGTTGAGCCGGAGCGCGTCATCGAGCCACCAGCGCTCGTCGCCGCGGTCGTCGCTCGACTGGTGGTGTTCCAGCCCGAAATGCGCGGTGTGATCGGACAGCGTGATCAAGAAGTCGTAGTGCTTGTAGTGCTCGGTCCCGAACAGCGCACGCGCCTGCTTCACCAGGTTCTTCATGGCGGTGATCTCGGAATCCGGGATCTTGAGCCCCTCTTCGGAGTCACACGCCATCTGCATGCGCACCTGGATGCTGTCGCCGGGCGTGAGCTCGACGGTGCGGAAGTGCAGCCCGCACAGCACGGGAGAATCGACGAGCGTGGTGAACGTGCAGGTGCGGAACAGGATCGTGGCGCCGTTCGAGGGCTTCTCGTCGAGCGCCGAGGCGTGCTGCCAGCGGTCCGGCAGGCGCAGCGAGGCGTCGCACGTGATCGCGTCGGACTTGCGGCCCGCCGGGTACATCGCCACCTGGTTCCACGACAGCAGCAGCAGGTTGGGCGTGCTGCACGCGGCCGACGTGAAGCCATCGGTGCCGTTGTCGAGCAGGAAGTCGAACGCCACATCGAGCCGCGTGGCGCCGGCGGGCACCTTCACGCGCACGGTGTTCATGTCGGCCGGATCCCGCGTCCATTCGAGCACGGCGTTGCCGGACTTGATCACGAGCCCGGCGACGTCGGTGTTGGGGCCCGTGGGCGCGTGCTCACCCGGGATCCACTTGGGGTATGACAGCGCGAACGCGCCGGCCTTGGCGCTGAACTGCTGCGTCACGTGCAGCAGCCCGCGCGGGGTCTCGCGCGCGTCCACGTTCACGGTGAAGTCGGCGGCGAGCGCCGGGAGCGCCAGCAGTGACAGGAGCACGGCGGCAAGGGTAGTGCGGCGCATGGCGGTGCCTCCGGGGAACAGCACGGGCGAAGCGATGACCGGCTAGCGCCTGGGGGCCACGGGCGCGGGTGCGGCGCCCGGCAGCGCGACCAGGTACGACTCCGGCACAGGCCGCAGCGCGCGGGCGATGGGGTGCAGGTCCTGCTCGGGGTCGGCCCACGGCGAACGGCGGTAGAACCAGTCGGTGCGCGCGTCGGGGCTGCCGGCGAACGCCGAGTCGGCGGCGAGCTTGGCCTGGAAGTCCGCGGCCAGCTTGGGGTCGTGTGCCATCATGGCGCGCGCCATGGGCTCGACCACGTAATCGCCGCCGTACTCCTTCTTCTGGAAGATCGTGTTGAAGAATCCCCACGCCAGCAGGCCGTCGGGCGACTGTGCTTCGAACAGCGTCACGGCGAGCGGCCCGCCGCGCTGGTCCAGGGGCACCCATACATCGCCTGCGCGGAAGCCGCGCATGCGGCGTTCGCTCTGCGTGGCCACCACGCGCACCAGCTGGCGGCCTTCGTAGCCCTGCGGCTGCAGCGCATAGTCGGTGACACGCGTGAGCTCCACCGTGTCGGACCACGCGCGCGACAACCGGCGCGTGCGGATGCCGTGCAGCGCCAGGCGGTCGATCACGTCGGTCCATTCCTGCGGCACCATGTAGCCGCCGGCGGGCACGCGCACGCTCAGCGCCGGGAGGGTTTCGCGGAACAGCATCACCGTGGTGTCCCACGGCGTGCTGCTGTAACGCGGCACGCGCGAGCCCGTGATGTCGCTGTACTCCCACTTGGTCTCGACGCCCTTCCACGCGAACGGCACGCCGCGGTCGCTCACATTGCTCGCCAGCACCTGCTGGCGCTTGGCGGGGTCCTTGGCGGTGGCGCGTGCCACCGCTTCGGCCTCGGCGTCGCGCACGGCCGCGGTGAGCGCGCGCGGGTTGGCGCGCAGTTCCTCGAGCACGGACTGCAGCAGGTCGTAGGTGGCCTTCACGCGCGAGCCGTAGGGCTTGAGCATGTGAGTCTCCACCAGCAGCGCGGCGCGCGACTGCGTGGGCGCATAGCCGGTCGAGAAGCGCGCCTGCGAGTTGCCGAACTCGATGCCGCCGCGCGGGTCGCTGCCGCCGCGGAAGTCGAGGTACGGCGCCACCAGATGCCCCTTGGCGATGAGCCGCGCCACCATGCCGCGCTCCAGTGCGTCGGCCATCCAGCGATCGAGTGCTGCCGGCACGCCGGCGCCGTGGTTCATGGCGTACGTGATGTCGTACTGGTAGTCCGCGCCGTCGGTGGTGTGGTCGTCGATCAACAGCTCGGGCCACCACTTGCTGTACACGTTACCGATCAGCGCGCGCATCTCGGGTGCATCCAGCTTCAAGTAGTCGCGATTCAGGTTCAACCCGATGGGCGTGTGCCGCCAGCCCATCTCGTCGGGACCGTTCTGGTTGATGCGGTTGTACTTGCTCTTCCGCTCGTGCGCGTCGGCCGAGAACATGGGCACGACCAGCACGACCACGGAATCGAGCAGCTCTTCATGCTGGTGCAGCACGGCCATGTCGCGCACCAGCATGAGCGCGGCGTCTTTGCCTTCGATCTCGCCCGAGTGGATGCCGTTCTGGATCAGGATCACCGGCTTGCCACTGGCGCGCACGGCCTCGGGCGTGAACAGGCGGTCCTTGGACACGATGAGCAGCGGCAGGTCGCGGCCCTGACCGGTGCGGCCGAAGCTCTCGAGCTTCACCCAGCGCGAACCGCCCTCCAGTTGGCGGCAGTAGCGCATGGTCTCTTCGTAGTCGGCGGTCTGCGCCCAGCGCGTGCGCTCGGCCTTGGTGAGCCAGATGCGCGGCACGTTCTCGTCGATGGCCGGGTTGGGCGTGAGCTGCGCCGAGCCGCCGGTGACCACGGCCTTCACGGTGGAATCGGGCGTCCAGGCGGCCGGGCGGGTGAGCCGCAGGCCCTGCGCGGCAGCGAGCGAAGCGATGGCGACAGCGGCCGCGGCGAGCGCGGCGATACGAAGATTGCGGATAGCGAGCATGGCGGGGGAGGTTAGCAC
>JBEBGT010000289.1:0-4945 GCA_040081365.1 Candidatus Eiseniibacteriota bacterium
GCTTAGCGCCCGTACATCGGGTCGAACAGCCGGCGCGCCTTGCCGTACCAGCGCTTCAGCGGATTGCTCTCCGGCTGGAGCGAGAACGGATCGCCCACCAGCAGCACCAGTTCGGCACCGCGCACACCGGGCGCGCGCAGGTCGAAGTCGGTCTCGCTGTCCACGGGCTCGGCCCACACATCCTGCGTGAGCAGGAACGGCTTCACCCCGACGCCCGGCAGCCGCGCGGCGATCACGCTCACGGCCACGCCCTGCTCGATCTCGTGCTCGCTCGTCACCACGCCGCGCGAGCTGGCCACCGCGAACGTCGCGGCGGGGTACTCGGCGCGCAGCATGTCGGCGGTGGCCGACGTGCGCGCGGGCCCCGGGCCCGACACGAACGCCAGCAGCAGGTCCGGCGGCGCATCGCCCAACTGCGCACGCAGCTCGCGCGCCACTTCGGAGGCCGCGGCGGCGGGCAGGTCGAGCCTGGAGCTGGCGCTCGCCCACTTCATGCGCGGAGTGTTGGTCACGGGGCGCTCGGGGTACGGATCAGCGGCCGCGCAGGATCTCGCGCGCGATCACCAGGCGCTGGATCTCGCTGGTGCCCTCGCCGATCTCCATGAGCTTCACGTCGCGGTGCATGCGCTCCACCGGCAGGTCGCGGCAATAGCCCATGCCACCGTGGATCTGGATCGATTTGTCGGTGACCCAGTTGCCGATCTCGCTGGCGAACAGCTTGGCCATGGCCGCTTCCTTCACGAACTCGCGGCCCGCGTCCTTCAACATGGCCGCGTGGTACACCAAGTGGCGCGCGGCCTCGATCTTCATGGCCATGTCGGCGAGCATGAACTGCACGCCCTGGAAGTTGCCGATCGGCTGCCCGAACTGCTGCCGCACCTTGGAGTACGACAGCGCGTGTTCATACGCGCCCTGCGCCACGCCCAGCGCCAGCGCACCGATCGAGATGCGGCCGCCGGCCAACGTCTTCATGAACGTCTTGAAGCCGCCCGTGGCCTCGCCCAGCATGTTCTCGGCGGGCACCATGCAGTCCTCGAACACGACTTCGACCGTGTCCGAGCCGCGCAGGCCCATCTTCTTCTCTTTCTTGCCCACCCGGAAGCCCGGTGTGGCGGTGTCCATGATGAACGCCGAGATGCCGTTGGTGCCTTTGGTGGGGTCGGTCACTGCGGTGAACGTGATGTATTTCGCATAGCTCGCATTGGTGATGTAGATCTTCGAGCCGTTCACCTTGTAGGTGTCGCCCTGCTTCACGGCCCGCGTCTGCGTGCCCGCGGCGTCGGAGCCGGCGTTGGGCTCGGTGAGCCCGAACGCGCCCAGCACCTCGCCCTTGGCCATGGGCGTGAGGAACCGGATCTTCTGCGCCTCGGTGCCCGAGCCGTACACCGGGCCGCAGCCCAGCGACACGTGCGCCGCCAGCGTGATGGCGGTGGAGGCGCACACGCGCGCCACTTCTTCGACCGCGATCGCGTACGACACGGTGTCCATGCCCGCGCCGCCGTACTTCTCGGGGTACGGCAGGCCCAGCAGGCCCAGCTCGGCCATCTGCTTCACGGCGTCATGCGGAAACGTCTCGGTCTCGTCGAGCTCACGCGCGCGCGGCGCCACGACATCTTCCGAGAACTTGCGGACCATCTCGCGAACCTGGTGGTGCTCTTCCTTCAGCATGAGCATGGGGCGGTGACTCCCGAGATCGGGGGCCGTCGGACCCGGGCCGCCGGCGTGCGGACGGCCCGTGGTGCGGTCCCCTGGAGCAGCGACAGGGGGCAGGATATGGCGGGAAACTACCTGACATCGCGGTCACGAGGCGAGTGGACCGCCCCGAACATGGCATGGAGGCGGCAACCCCGCGTCCCGTGCGTGTGAATCCGCGTGCTGCGACGGCCGCGCCGGGCGAGATCTTCAGTGCACCAGCGAGTCCAGCTCGGCCGCGTGACTGGCTTCCTTGCCCGCCGCGTCGAACGCATGCCCCACGGCCGAGCCGCCGGGGATCTCGGACTTGGACAGCACCGTGTCACGCTGGTCCTGCGTGAGGGTGGAAGCGGGCTTCGACTCGCCACCGCAACCGGCCAGCAGCACAATGGCGACGGCCGCGAGCGGCCGCGCGGCGGTGAAGCGCGAAGGGCGGCTCATTCCATGGGCTCCGTTCGGGTGGCGGGGATCAGGTTGGCGCGTTCGTCGCGGGCCAGCTCCCCGCGCGCGCGGAACAGCGCTTCGATTGCAGCGCGGGCCACGACGCGGCCCGCATCGGCCCACGGGTAGTCGTACGCGCCGCCGGGCAGCTTGGCGTTGGGCACCACCACGCGACGGGCACCCGCGAAGTACACCGCGAACCGCAGCGGCACCGGCTGCGCGCCGGTCGCGTTCGCCGGCGGCGTGGCGGACGTGTAGATGGTGAGACCGCGCGAGGTCCGCAGGTCGCTCTTACGAGCGCGCAACACTTCGGTGTCGTGGTGGCGGCGCTTGGGCGGCGCCACGCGCACCTCGGACGGTACACCGATCGTGATGCTGAGCCCCCAGGCATCATCGGTGCCGGCGGCATCGAGCAGGACGTAGGAGTGCGGCTTGGGCTCGCCCGGCTCCCACAGCTCGCCCAGCTGGCGTTCGCACGGCAGCTTGGCGGTGGCGAACTCCTCCTGGAACGCGGCCATGAACTCGCGGCGCGATACGGAGTCGGCCGGTGTGCCCGTGAACGTGCCGATCACCACCGGCAACGTCCCGGCGTGCGCCACGCCCGCTGCGGCCACCAGCCAGCACACGACTGCCAGCATTCGCATCATGGTCCCTCGATCCTCACGGCGCGGCCGGCTCCCGCCACACCACCCGGGGAGCCTCAAGGGGTGGCATCGGCCGGCAGCGGCGCACTCTCCACCAGCCTGCGACCGAGCGCGTGCGAGCGCTCCAGGAGCGGCTGCGACACGGTCCCGAGGTCATTGTCCTCGTGCTCCCAGGCCACGGTCTCCTCCCATTGGGCCCCCACCCACTTCAAGAACCCGCGCACGCTGCGCTCGGCGAACGCGTGCCGGCCGGGCTGGCTGCAGGCGGTGACGAACGCACCGCGCCGCGTGCGCGGCCACTTGGGCACGCAGTCCTGCGTGCCATCGGGCAGCGTGACGAGCGGCGTGATGCAGTTGCAGCGATCGATCAACGTCTTCAACGGACCGCTCAGCGTGTCGAAGTAGATCGGCGAACCCACCACCACGGCATGTGCACGCTCGAGCAGGTCGTACACGCGGTCCATGTCGTCATGGAAGATGCAGTAGCCGCTCGTGGCGTCCACGCCGCACGCCACGCACGGCTTGACGTTGGCGAGCGTGTACACGCGCACATGTTCCGCCTGCCCGCCCGCCGCTTGCGCCCCCGCACACACGGCCGCCAGCATGCGGTGCACGCTGGAACCCTCGAGCGGGCTGCCATCGAGCGCGACCAACAGCCGCGGAGAGCTCATGCGAGGCGCGCGCTACTTCTTGCCGCGCGCGGCCGCCTTCTTGGGAGCGGGCTTCTTGGGGGCCGACTTCTTGGTCGGAGCTGGCTTGGCCGCCTTCTTGGCCGCCTTCTTCGCGAGAGCCTTCTTCGCGGGCGACTTCGCTGCCTTCTTGGCCGCTTTCTTGGCCGGAGCCGGCTTGGCGGCCTTCTTCGCCACCTTCTTCGCAGCCGGGCGCTTCGCTGGCGTTGCGGCGGCACGCGCGTGATGGCGGTCCGCGGCCGGCGCGGCCACCGGGCGCTCGCTGGGGCGCACCATGGGCTCGGGCCGCGCGGGCGGCGGCGGCAGGGGCGGCAGCGCGTCGGCGCCGTGCACGCCGGCGTACCACTCGCGGATGTAATGCACGATGTCCTGTGTGTTGGTGCCGGGGCCGAACAACTTGCCCACCCCACGTTCGAGCAACGAGTTCATGTCGTCGTTGGGGATGATGCCGCCACCGGTGAGCAACCGGTCGCCGATGCCGCGCGACTGCATGAGTCCCAGGATCTCGGGGAACAGCGTCATGTGCGCACCCGAGAGCACCGACAACGCCACGACGTCGACGTCTTCCTGCACCGCAGCCTCCACGATCTGCTCGGGCGTCTGGTGCAGTCCGGTGTAGATGACCTCCATGCCGGCATCACGCAGGGCCGCGGCCACGACCTTGGCGCCACGATCGTGCCCGTCGAGCCCGGGCTTGCCCACCAGCACTCGGATCTTGCGTTGCATGCTTCCTCCGGCGAAGGGCCGCAGCGGCGGCCCGGGATCTAGTCGGCCTGAATATCCGTCGAACCTGTGGAGTCCGCGCGCACGGCAGCGGACGAGCGGCGCAACACTAGCGCGTCTCCGGCATATCGGCCACGCGCCAGGATCACGGTGTCCATGCCGGCCGCGGTCTCGCCACCGAACGTCAGCACCAGCGTGTCCGCGCCGGTGGCGGGCCTGCCGCGCCTCCAGTCGAGCCAGGTCGCGAGGTGGATGTCGTCCGTGGGCGGCCGGAAGCGGCGGTCGATGGCGTCCACATCGGTGGGGTTGGCCGCCGGGTGCAGGAAGCGCGCGGGCGCGCCGCGCCACGGTGAACGCATGAGCTGGTTCACCACCACCTCGAACTGCCGCGTGCGCTCGCCCTCGGCGAACAGCGGCCGCGCGATCGGTGACAGCACCGGCACCGGCAGCCCCGAGCGTAACGCGATCGCCAGCCCGAGCAGCGCCAGCAGTGCACCGGCAGCGGGCAGCGGGCCCCACCCGCTCAAACGGCCTTCCAGGTCGCGCTCATCGGCGGCGGTGGCGCACACCGCCACGAACACCGCGAAGATGGCGTAGGTGGGTGAGCCCGTGGGGTTGGGCACCGGCAGCAGTGCCGTGGCCGCCAGCAGCGCGGCCAACGCCCAGCGCCCGCGCCGCACGCTCTTCAAGCCCGCCCACGCGATCCACAGCGGCAGCACCGGCAGCCCGGCGAGGATCCCCGCACCGGCCAGCAGC
>JBEBGT010000290.1:0-4932 GCA_040081365.1 Candidatus Eiseniibacteriota bacterium
CGTCGGTACCATCGAGGAGTGGAACACTGCGCGATAGCGCTGTTCCGACTCGACGAGTTGGCGCTGGGACCTCACGCGCAGGATCAGGAGCACGGCGACCAGCACCAGGCAGCCCAGCAGCAATGCGCTGCCCAACATCAGCCGCCTCAACTCCAGCCGCTTGGACTCCGCCTCGTGCCGCAGCTCGGCCAACTCCAGCTCGCGTTCACGGGCGCGGTACCCCGCTTCGAGTTCCGCGATGTGGGCTCGGGACAGGCTGTCGTTCATGGCCATCTCGAGCTGGTGATACCGACGGTAGGCCCGGAGCGCGCTCCCCGAGTCCCCCAGCACCGAGTACGCGTTGGCGAGGGTCTCAAGCTGATCCGCCTCATCGCGACGAGCCCCGATGGCGGCAGACAGGGCGATCGACCGCTCACAGAGCGGGATCGCAGCCCGGGGCTCACCGAGCTTCAGGAGGACCGATGCGACCGTGCCCAACGACCGCACGATCCCTTCCTTGTCATCGATGCGCTCGCGGATCGCCAGAGCCTGTTGGTGCAGCTCCAGGGCCCGGCGCCAGACCTCGAGGCCCTCGTACGCGCCCCCCAGATTACTGAGGGTCTTCGCCTGCCCGTAAAGATTCCCCGCCTTCTGGTCGATGGCGAGCGTGCGCTGCAGATACGGAATCGCCTCTTGCGCCCGATCGAACTCGATCAAGATGAGACCCATGTTGTTCAGGGTGTTCGCGAGGTTCTCGGGGGGCCCCAGCCGCTCATGGATCGCGAGTGCGCGCTGGAACTCCGCATGGGCCTCGTTGTGGTGGCCCCGATCCCAATAGACGAGCCCGATGTTGTTGTGCGCGCGCCCCATGGCGACCTCGTCATGGAGCGTGTCCGCCATGCGCAGGGAGGCAAGGTAATACCGGAGCGCCGGCTCGAGCTCGCTCTGCGAATGGTGGATCGCGCCCTGCAGACTGATCGTGCGCACGAGTAGGGGCGACGGGCCGCTCGGCACCAGCAGGGATCGGGCCGCCTGTGCATTTGCGAACGCCGCCGCATAGCTGGCCATCCGCCACTGCACGAAGGCGACCGCGAAACTGGCGCTTGCCATCGCGTCCGGCTTCTTGGTCTCGCGCGCGAGGTGATCCGCGCGTTCCGCCTCGGAAAGTGCGAGCGGGTACTCACCGCGGAGCTGCAGAGCGTAACTGCGCTTGGTCCGAGCCGAGACCTCGAGCACGGGCGAGGGGTATCGTTCGAGCAAACGCAGCGCCTCATCGGTCAGGCGGATGCCTTCCGAAGACTCACTGCGGCGCAGTTCCGCCAGCTCCAGCAGCAGCGGGATCCGGCCCGCGCCTTCGGACTTCTGGAGCAGGAGCAACACTGTGCTCGTATCACGCGAGGGACCCGCTGGCCACGCCAACGAGGGCAAGCCGAACGCCCACCCGAACATGACGATGAGCATCAGCGACGCGCTCGCGATCGATGGCGCTCGCATCCACGTCGGTGTCCCCACAGAGACTCTCTTGTCGAGCGACCACCTCGGGTGCCGTGCCATAGGGGCATCTTGACATAGCAGACATGTACTGGACAGGTCAGTAATTGGCAGTCATCCCACGGTCCCATCCAGTTCAGGCGCCCCCGAGTACCCCCGCTCCAGGCCGTCGGGGGGAGGCGCGCGACGTACGGCCCCAGGATGACTGCTGCCGGCGCGATGCCCTATCTTCAAGGACTCCTGTGCCCGCGGCCTGCCGCGAACGCCGACGTCTCTGCGCGAGGTGCCCCGAGTTGAAGCCACAGCCCCGCCCCGTCAGGCGCCGCACTCCGAACGACTTCGCCTTGGACGCGCTGCTCGCGCTCGCTTGCGCGGCCTTGGCGTACTGGGTGCATCGGCGGGCACTCGCGGTCTACTTCCACCCGGACGACCTGATCTCGATGGAGTGGGCGCGGGGGCTGCTGCCCACCCCCGATTTCGGGCTCTGGCGACTGCTCTCGGGCAAGCTCTACTTCGGCGCCGCGCTGGCGGCGTTCGGGGCGGACCCGTTCCCCTACCACGTGCTCAACCTCGCGCTGCACATGACGAACGTGGTGCTCCTCTACACGCTGGCCCGCCGGTTCGGCGCCCCGCGCGCCGCCGCGGCGCTTGCCGCCGGGCTCTTCGGCACGGCGCGCCCGGCATTCAGCGTGCTCCAGCAGGCGGTCGGCATCGGCGAGCTACTGGCGCTTGGGCTCGGCATGGGCGCGTTGCTGCTGTGCGAACGCCGCACGCTCGCCACGCGCATCGCCGCGGTGCTGCTGATGCTCGCCGCACTGCTCTCGAAAGAAGCCGTGCTGCTGCTGCCGCTGGTACTGCTGCTACCGCGCGAGCCTGGACCAGGGCGTCGTGCCGACGTGTGGCGCGAACGGTTCGCGGTCGCGATGCCGCTGTTGCTCGTGACGGCGCTGGCAGCGGTGACGCTCGTGGCTGGGAACGTCCGCGGTCGCGCGTTCGGTGGCGAGGCGTATGCCATGGGCCTGGGCACCGAGACGTTCCACAACCTCATGACCTACGCCGCCTGGGTGTGCGATGTCCGGAATCCGTTCTTCGACGACCCCGGTGGCATCTCGCACACGGCATGGCGCCTGGGGCTCCCCGCAGTCGCGGTGCTCGTCGGGCTCGCCCTGTGGTCCCGCGCGCGCACGCGCGTGCCCGCGGTCGGCCTGGCGTGGGCGGCGGTGACGCTCGCCCCGGTGCTGCCACTCCTGCACCACACGTACGCCAACTATCTCTACGCGCCACTCGCCGGGCTGGCCCTTGCCCTCGGCACGGCGCTTGTGCCGGGCCGTGCGCCGACGGGGCCCGCCCGCGAGGCATCGCGCCCACGCGCCGGCGCCAAGCGCGCCGAGCCCCCCGGCTACGCGATCGCGGCAGCCGTGGCCGTCGCGCTGCTCGCACAGGCCGTGACGAGCGAACGCCTGCTCGAGTCGCGCATCGCGCGGCGCTACCAGGGCGTCGACGTACCCTTCGACCGCCAGCTCCGGAAGAGCGACATGATCCGCCGCGCCACCGAGGGCCTGCGGCGCACGGCCGTGGGCAACCCGCGGCGCGTGCTCATCTACTCTCCGCCCCAGGGTTCGAGCCGACTGGACCAACGCACCGGGCAAGTGATTCCCGACAGCACGCTCACGCTGGACCAGATGCTGATGTATCGCGTGCTCGACGGCGGACGGGCGCTCCGCGCGCTCACCCCCGGTCTCGACTCGGTGGCGTTCGTCGAGCACTGGAGCCCCGAGTACGCCGACTTCGACCTGTGCGCCAACACCCCCGCCGGCGACATCGTGGATTTCGGCCACGGCGCCGACGGGCTCGCGAAACTCGGACAACTGCTCCTGGGCCAACGCAGCTACGCGGTCGCGATCGACCTGCTCACTCCGGCGTGCACGGCTTTCCCCGAGGATGCTCGGCTGCGAGAGCTGCTCGCGCAGGCACAAGCAGCGCGACCAACGCGCTGACGAAGGCCCCCATCAGGATCGGCCCACCGGTGCAGGAACCTGCACCAGTGGGTCCTGCACCTGGGCGAACCGGCAGCCTTGCCCCACGCCCATCGCGAGCTGGTTTGGCTCGGGAGTCGTGTCAGCGTCCCGGTTGTCGAGATCGCGGCGAGATCGTCCGACGAGCGTGACAGGCGCCGACCCCTCACTCGCGCGCCGTGGCCTCGGGTTCGAACCGCAGGATGTCGCCCGGCTGGCACGACAGCGCAGCGCAGATGGCCTCAAGGGTCGTGAAGCGGATCGCGCGCGCCTTGCCGGTCTTGAGGATCGACAGGTTCGGCAGCGCCAGGTCGATGCGGTCCGCGAGTTCGGTGAGCGTCATGCGCCGCTCGTGCAACAGCTCGTCGAGCTTCACGACGATCGCCACGTCACACCGTCCCGGCGAGATCGTCGCGCATGCGCGTGCCTTCGGCGAACACGCGCGCCAGCAGGAACGTCAGGATCACGGCGAGCCAGCCGTTGACCGAGAACCCCGCACCCATCTGCAACGGATGCCCGGGGATCGCGACCGCCTTGGCGATCCCGTCGACGACCATGCTCAACACCTGCAGCACGAGCAGCACCCAGGCGATCCCCTGCAGGCGCGTGGCGTTGGCGGCCACGAACGGGTCGCCAAGGCGCACCGTCTCGACGATCGCGAGCAGCCGCTTGAGCGCCATGTAGTGCAGCGGGATCGACGCCAGGCCGATCAGCGCGATCAGGCGCATGCCACCCACGAGACGATCGCCCTCGGGCGACGACGGGATGTGGAAGCTCTGGAGGATCCACTGCTCGTGCGGCAGGAGCAGGAGCAGCGTGAGGATCAGCGGCGCCATGACCCAGTTGAGCGCGATGAGCAGCCGGAGCCCGGCGTGGGTGAATGGCAGTGCGGCGGACGACGACAGCGACGTGGACATGTTCAACCCCCTTTCAAGGATGACGATAATCGATATCATGCATAACGATTGTCGTCCACTTGTTTATCGGAAGTCGATGCCGTTTTCATGACCGTTGGCCTGCCAGTGCCGGCGCACTTTTTTCTAACTGGCTACTGCCATTATAGTTACCGCATGGTCACTCAGCCCACCCGCTGGCCTGGATCACGCTCAGCGTGACCCGATGAGCGCAGGCGAGCGGTCTCCCGTGCGCCCGGCAGAAGCCTCGCCGCACTCCGCGAGATCAGCGGTAAGTCTGCTTCACCTGCGCCCACGTCCTGCGCAGCGTCGTCGTCGGCTCCGCCGTGATGAGCGTGACCGGCCCGAGTGCAAACGTGCCTGCCGGGAAGTCCGGGCCATCGCAGGCGGCATCACCACACTGGCCGAGGTCCAGCCACACCAGTGTCACGCGATGGAAGTGCCGCGTATCGTCATCGCCAGAATGAGCCTGAATCTGCTGATCAACGGCGTCATTGGCGCGATTCCCATCCTCGGTGATCTCTTCTCCGTCT
>JBEBGT010000291.1:0-4906 GCA_040081365.1 Candidatus Eiseniibacteriota bacterium
TGGGGCGCGGCGCGGCCAGGTAGAACCCGAACGACCGTGGCACCTGCACAAGGATCTCGTCGCTGGCGTGCGCGCCGTCGAGGTCGCTCCACGACAGCCGGTAACGATAGCGCCCCTCGGGGCGCGTGGCATGGTCGACGAAGCGGATCGTGCGGTCGGCCTCGAGCGTGCGGACTTCACGCGTCGCCCAGCCGGGGGGAACCTCGAGTTCGTCGAGCCGTTGCACGGCCGCTTGGAATCCCGGCGCGGCGAACACCGGCCACGTGAGTCGCACCTCGCGCGGTCCCACGGCGTAGGTGGCATCGAGCACGACGCGCGCACGCTCGGAGTCGTAGCCATGGCAGGACGTCAGCTTCGCGCCGGCGCGCGGCCGGCCCAGCGTCCAGCGGCCCTCGACCGAGGCTTCGAGCGGGGGGGTCTGGCGCGCCTCGGCGCTCACGAGCAGCTGCACGTGCGTGGGCCGGTCCGCCGTGAACGGCAGGTTCGTGGTGAGCACGGCAGCACCGCTCACTCCGGCGGCGAGCGAGTCCACGACGCGGCCATTCACGAGCAGCAGTGCGCGCCGGCTGCTCGAGAAGCAGCCCAGCCGGACGACGCAGGTGTCGCGGTGGTGCTCGGTGAGCTCTACGCGCATCGGGATGACGTCGCTGGCCAGCCCGCCGCTGAGCGTGAACACGTCCCCGAGGGTGAGTTGGGCGCCACGGAACGTCGTCGCCACGAGGAAGCTCCGGGCGGCCTGGTCGAAGCGGATCTCGGTGCCGAGTTCCGAGAACTCGCCGCTCACGCCAGCACTCACGCGCGGACCGCCGAGCGAAAGCTGGAAGCGGGCCACGTCGCAAGCGGAACCGCAGGCCACCGACGGTTGCCCGGGACCGGCGAGCGACACCGGCACCGGCACGCTGTCGGGCTCCCATGTGCGGCCGTTCCAGGCGAGGGCCGAACCCGCCCGCG
This sequence comes from Candidatus Eiseniibacteriota bacterium, assembly GCA_040081365.1. GTDB lineage: Bacteria > Eisenbacteria > RBG-16-71-46 > RBG-16-71-46 > RBG-16-71-46 > JAIOPA01. The sequence continues at coordinate 952 of JBEBGT010000291.1, forward strand.
GCACGACCACGCCGCCGGGACCGTAGTGCAGCACCGAGAGCACGCGATCGCCACCGGCGCCGGGACGCACCAACTGCACCGTCCCTCCCAGCGTGTCGAGTGCCACCGGCAGCGCCGCATCCGGGGCGATGCCGAAGTTCGCGAGGACGTCGGCTCCCCCCAGCAACAGGGAACTCGAGCTGCCCCAGAACCTCGGGGGCGCGACGCCGAAGAGCGAGTCGCTTTCACCGCTCAGAGTCCCGAGGTGGTCGAAGACTCGAACCGTGAGGTCGTTCGTGCGCGTCGCGATCGAGCTCGTGCGATCCAGCTGTACGAACTGCGCGCTGGTGCCGCCGTCCACACAGCGCAGCATGACGCGCGACAGTTGCACGGCGTCGGGTAGGCCGCTGAGTGTGAGGCAATCGGGCGGCAGCGTCGCGGTGCGGCCGTCCCAGGTGCGCGGTGACGGCGTGCTGGTGGACACGAGCACGCCGTTGCCCGCCTGTTCCAGCGCGCGGCCGGGCTCGGGTAGGCGTGAGAAGTCGAACGTGGTCGCACCGAAGTTGATGTTCGTGCCCCGGGATGGGTCCTGCACGCCGGTGACGAAGGTCGCGAAGGTCGCGCCGAACGGGCGGGGCAGCACGCGGTCCGGGCGGGTCCCGGTTGTGGCCTCGAAGTCGGGGCCCGCGATCAGCAGGCTGCGTCCGCTCGGCCAGGTGTCGAACGCGCGCGCCTCGGGGAACAACGGGATCTGCATCGCCCCCGAGCCGTCGGTCACGCGCAGGAACAGGCCGGGGAGGATGGCACCGGACCGGGCGGGGGTGAGCTCGAGGTAGGCGGCCGAGAGACTGCCGTCTCCACACGACCCGGCGACGCTGCGCACGAGGAGCGGGAGCGAGTTCGCCGTGGTGTAGTGGCAGCCGGTGAGCACGGCGCTCTGGAACTGGAAGTTCTGCGGCCTCGGGAACACCGCGATCATCGAGTCCCCGGGACCGGGTTGGTACGCCATGCCCATGGGCAGCGCGTGGGTGCGGCGGTCATAGACCTGGGTCCACACGACCTCGCTCGTGGAGGCACTCCGGCGCACCAGCGTGATGCGGCCCGCCAGCGTGTCGAGCGCGGCATGGAGCGTGCCGTCGCGCCCGATCGGCAGGGGGGTGGTCGCCGGCGCCACGAGCAGTGTCTGGTTCGCCGTGGGAATCCCCACGTGACTTCCGAACACGGGGGCGATCTCGTCCATGAGCTGGCCGTCGCGGTCGCGCACCTCGAGGGCATACTCGGCGGTGAGCGAGTCCTCGAGTCCGCTGGCCATCAGCTGCACGAACTGCCCGCGTGGATCGCCGTCGAAGCAACCGAGTGCGAACTGCTGGAGCACCATCGGCGTCACGCGGCTCGTATCGGCGCACTCGGCGGGGAACGGGACGCGTGTGCCGTCGAGCCGCGTGGCGGCCGGGCCGCGCCGGTTGTAACTGATGCCGTTGGGATCCGAGAACCACGCGCGCCCGGGTGGCGGGAACGCCCCGTTCGTCGTGTAGGAGAGCGTACTGACGGTGCCGTCCCCGCGCGTCAACTGCAGCACGACGGAGTTCAGTGAGCCCTGGGTGAGATCGAGCGGCAACACGGCGTCCGGTGTGACACCCGTGATCGCCTCGAAGCGCGGGCCCGCGATCAGGAACTGGCGCAGCGGTGAACCGTCGCCCACGGGGAACCCGTTCGGGAGCAACCGCGGGAGCTGGTACAGCGTCCGGCCGCGATCATCGATGATCTGGAACGACATCGTGGCGTCGACCGGCTCGCGCGTGTCGAGGCCGCTGATCAGGATGTACTGGAGGTCCTTGCTGCCATCGATGCAGCGCAGGAAGACCTCGGACACGAAGGCTCCGGGTGCCGCGAAGAAATGGCAGCCGCGCAGCCGCTGCGACAGGCCGGCGTGGTCCACCGGACTGGCGAATGTCACCGTGCCGGCCGGCAGGCTCGTGGAGTAGCCGCCGGGTGGCAGGCGTGGGAATGCGCCGCCGTAGCTGAAGCGCTGCAGCACGCGCTCGTTCCCGCGCTGCAGGGCCACGACCTCGATCGTGCCCGCGACCGTGTCGAGGGGCGCCGGCAGGAGACCGTCGGTGTGCGTGCCGGGTGAGCCGAGCGTGTAGTCCGCGTCGGCCAAGAGCCAGTGTCCCGCCACGGTCTGTCGCGTCGGGGGCGCACCCTGGAAGATCCGGGTGCGGGTGCCGAGCAACACCCCGGCGCGATCGTAGAGTCGCAGCACGAAGCTCGTGTCGAGCAGCGCGTTCGACGCGAGCTCGAGCTGCACGTACTGCCCGCGTCGCGAACCGTCGAAGCAGCCGCGGCAGATCAGGACCGAGCTCGCGACGGGAACCAGCAGGGTGTCGGGCGGCAGTGGGCAGCTGTACTGCTCGCCCGATATGTTGCGAGGGCGCGGGGTCGTGCTGAGTGCGTACGAGTCGTTGGCCGCGAGCGTGAGCGCGGTGCCGGGCGCGGGCGCGAACAACGCGCCGCCCCAACTCATGCCGTGCACGTACTCGGGCGTGGTGCCCGGGCCGCCGGGACGCCGCAGGATGCGCACGCTGCCCTGCACGCGATCGAGCGCGAACGGCAGCGCACCGTCGGGTGGCACGCCGGTGGGACTGTTGAAGCCAGCAACCAGCTCGTGCTCGCAGGCCAGGTGGTGTTGGTGAGCGGACCGAAGTCGAGCGGGAGTTCGCCTTGCACGGTGCCGGTGCGGTCGCGCACCTCGATCGCGAGCGTGGGGTCGCGCCGCGCGCCGAGTCCGACCGCCGTGAGCTCGATGTAGCTGGGAGCCTCGGGGCTCAAGGAACAGGCGGTGAGCAGTTCGCGAACGCGGAGCGTGGTGGGTCGCACGCACTGGTCGGCGGTCAACACGAGGCCGCTGAACGCCACCGGCGTCGGCGGCAGCGTCGCGGTGTAGCCGCCGCCACCCGCGATGCGCGTGAGCGACATGCCGGCGGGTGGGACCGGCAGCTCGGCCGTGCCGTAGCTCGCGCGATCGATCACCAGTTCGCCGCCCGCGCCGTCGTCGCCGTGCAGCGTGATCGTGCCGCCGGTGCGATCGAGCGGGGCCGGCCACAGCGCATCGACGCCCGCGCCCTGGGTGGTGTGGAGCGCGGGCCCGCCGACGAGCCAGGACCGGCCCGAGTTCCACGGCGAGCCCGCGCGCGAGCCGAACCCGAGCGGTATGTCGAACAGGATCGTGCCCGCGTGATCCTGCGCACGCAGCTGGAGGTCCGCATCCAGGAACTGGCTGCTGCCCTGGTTCGTGATCTCGACGAACCCACCCGAGGCGTCGCCCAAGGCGCAGTCGAGCGCGAACTCCTGGAGCACGAGCTGCCGCACGAGACTCGCGAAGCAGCCCGGCGCCGTCGCACGCTGGCCAGCGGCGGTGGTCGGCGTGGGGACGGGTGCCACCACGTGCAGGCCTTCGGGCGAGCGCACGGCGCTCTTGCCGACCGGCGGGAGCGCATGGGTAGGCGAGCCCCGCGAGTACTCCACTCGTTCGAGCACGGTGATGGTCGTGCCGCTGAGCGCTCGCAGGTAAAGGAGGACGCCGCCCGCCGACGTGCTCGGCAGCACGCTCAACACAGCGTCCGGCGTGACGCCCGTGAGCTCCGCGAAGCCGGCGCCCGCGAGCAGGAAGCGCTGGCCCTCGGGCCAGGGTTGGCCGGCGCGGTCGGCGAACAGGCTGGGGATGTCGAGCGTGACCCCGCCCGAAGCGTTGAGGATGCGCAGGCCGATCCGCGCATCGTAGGTCTGGCCGGGGCCGTCGGCGTTCAGCTCGACGAACGTGCCCTGCGCGCCGTCCAGGCACTGGAGGAAGTACTCATCCACCACGACGTGGTCGGTCGCGGCGCGGGCGGAACGGCCCGTAAGCGACAACAGGACAACGATCTGCAGCGCCATGGCCCAGCGTGGGACCAGGGCGTGGCGGCGGGACCGGCTCGGC
>JBEBGT010000292.1:0-4901 GCA_040081365.1 Candidatus Eiseniibacteriota bacterium
GGCGTGCGCGCGCACCCCCGGCTGGCGCGCCTACCCCCCGGCGCGCCACCACGGCGTGGCGCGCTTCCTCACCGTGCGCCACCTGCCGCACACGGCCAGTTGCGCCGTGCACCTGCTCGCCGCCTCCGACGACCTGCGCGGTCTCGCCGACTGGTCGCGCGGCGTGGCCGCGCTCTCGAGCGAGATCCGCACCGTCACGCTCGGCTTGAACCGCAGCCGCGCCAACGTGGCGTTCGCCGAAGAAGAGCGTGCGCTGGTGGGCGACGGCGTCATCGTCGAGAAACTGCTGGGACTCGAGTTCGAGGTCGTGGGCAACGCCTTCCTGCAGACCAACAGCATGCAGGCCGAGCACCTGTACCAAGGTGCGCTCGCCGCCGCCCAGCTCACCGGCAAAGAACGCGTGCTCGACCTGTACTCGGGCGCCGGCACGCTCACGCTGCTGTTCGCGCGCGCCGCGGCCGAAGCGGTGGGCGTGGAGAACGTGGACGAGTCCGTGGAGCGTGCGCACCGCAACGCCGTGCGCAACGGGCTCGCGAATGCGCGTTTCGTGCGGGGCGACGCCCGCGCCGTGCTGCGCGAATGGGCGCGCGGCGAGCGCGCCGACGCCCCCCGGCCCCACGTGGTCGTGGTCGACCCGCCGCGCGCCGGGCTGCATCCGCGCGTCGTGGTGCGGGTGGCCGAACTCGAGCCCGAACGCATCGTGTACGTGTCGTGCAACCCCGCCACGCTGGCGCGCGACCTCAAGGACTTCGCGGCCCTGGGCTGGCGCGCGGCCGAGGTCACGCCCTACGACATGTTCCCGCACACACCCCACATCGAGTGCGTCACGCGGCTCGAGCGCAGCGCCGGCTGATTCCCCCGCCGCTCCGGCCCGGTTGCCACGACCGCGCGCGGGCGTGATACGCTTTCCGCACATGCGCACACTCCTTCGCGTTCTCGCCACGACGGCCGCCGCCGTCCTGCTGTTCGCCGCTCCCGGCCGCGCCCAGGTCCCCGCGACCGCGGTCACCGACTCCGGCATGCTCGTCGTGTTCGACCACGACCTGCCGGTGGCTCACGAGAAGTTCACGTGGGAGTGGTACGGGGACTCGATCATCGTGACCGCCAACGCCAAGCGCTCGCTCGCCGACGCCGAGGGCAAGCGTCACGAATACGAGAAGACCATGCTCGTCGTGGTGGACTCCCGCGACTTCGGGCTGCTGCGCTACCAGTCGGACCAGCGCTTCCAGGACAAGCTCGCCTCGCGCGGCATCCTGCCGGGCGACACCGTGCTCACCTACTACACGGAGTTCGACCAGTCGGGCAACGCCGTGCGCCTCGTGCAGCCGCCCGGTCGATTGTTCGTCGTCGACACGCCCATGTTCTCGCTGTTCGACGTCCTAGTGCGCAGCCTGGCCGGCAAGGAGTTCGAGCGCCGGCGCGTGCAGCTGTTGGTCACCTCGACCGACACGCTCGTGATGCCGCTGGCCACCATCACGCGTGGCAAGCTCGACACACTGCAGATCGGAAGCCGGCGCATCCCGGCGCAGCAGTTCCGGCTCGAAGACCCGAGCGTGCAGTTCGACCTGTGGGCGGACACCAAGGGCCGCCTGCTGCGCATGACGCACGCCAGCTCGGGCATGCGCGTGGAACGCGCGCAACCCGCCGCACCCGCGCCACGCAAGCCGCGCGCGCGTCCCGCTCAGCGGCGCTGACGCCCCGCGCGCAGGACACGGCCCCCGGCGATGCTCCGCGGGGGGGGCCGTGTCGTTCGCGCACGGCTACCCGCGCGCGCGCTGCTCGAGCCAGTTCGTGAGCAAGCGCACGCCGAACGCGTTGGGGCCGCGCGAGGACTCCGGCCGTTCGGTGTAGGTCCAGGCCGTGCTGGCGATGTCCAGGTGCACCCACGGCATACCCTTCGCGAAGTGCGACAGGAATCCGGCCGCAGTGCAGGAGCCGCCCTCGCGGCGTTCATTCGAGTTCACGAGGTCGGCCGTGTCGCCCTTCATCTCGGTGAGGAACTCCGGCCACAGCGGCATGCGCCACAGCCGTTCGCCGGTCCGTTCACCCGCGGCGTGCAGCTCGGCGGCCAGCGCGTCATCGGCGCTGAACAGCCCGGCCGCATGGCGGCCCAGCGCGATCGACATGGCCCCCGCGAGCGTGGCCAGGTCGACCACGGCGTCGGGGTTGAAGCGCTTGGCGTACACCAGCGCGTCGGCCAGCAGCAGCCGGCCCTCGGCGTCGGTGTTGGTGACCTCGATCGTCGTGCCGTCCATGGCGCGGATCACGTCACCGGGCTTGAACGCGCGGCTGCCGATCGCGTTCTCGGCGCTGGGGATGAGCCCCACCACGCGGAACGGCAGCTCGAGCGTGGCGAGCGAGGCGAACAGCCCGATCACGGCGGCCGACCCGCTCATGTCGTACTTCATCTTGTTCATGCCCTCGCGCGGCTTGAGCGACACACCGCCCGTGTCGAACGTGACCCCCTTGCCGATCACGACCACGGTGGCGACCTTGGCGCCCTTCTTCACGCCCCGGGGCTCCTTCACCAGCTCGATGAACCGCGCCGGATGCGGGCTGCCGCGGCCCACCGCCAGCACGCAGCCCATGCCCAGTCGCTCCATGGCGGCCACGTCGTACACCGTGGCCTTGGCGCCCACGCGCTTCGCCACTTCCTGCGCACGCTCGGCCAGCGCGGCCGGCGGCAGGTCCTGCCCGGGCGTACTGGCCAGGTCGCGCGCCAGCCCCACGGCTTCGCCGCACGCAGCACCCTGCTCGAACGCCAGCTTGGCCGCCGCCACGGGGGCCCCGGCCACCAGCCACTCGGCGCTCCGCAGCGCCGGCTTGCCACCGCCCGACAGATAGGCCGTGTGGCGGTGATGCCCCAGCACCAGGCCCTCGCCCGCGGCGCGCGCCAATCGCGGCGACGCCTCGACCGCGTCCGGCAGCGCCAGCGCGACCGAGCCCGCGCCCAGGTCGCGCGCCCGGCGCGTGGCGGTGGCCGCCGCGGCCAGCACGCGTCGTTCGTCGAGCTCACCCGTGGCGCCGAGGCCGATCAACAGCACGCGCTTCGCCTTCACACCCGCCGGGTACAGAAGCGCGGCCTCGCCCGCCTTGCCGGCGAAGTCCCCCGCGGAGCGCACGGCCTTCAATGCGCCGCGCGTCGCGGTGTCGAACCGCGCGGCCGGGCTGCCCTTGGCGGGCGGACCGTCGAACACGCCGATGGCAAGGAGCCCGGCAGAACGAGCAACGGGGTCGGCACGACGGATCGAGAGCTCCATGGGGCAGGTCTCCAGGCACGGTGTTCGCGGGGCACAGACGTTCCGTGGGCGGCAACAGATGACGCACCGCACATTACGCCGCGTTCAGTGACGAGGCCAGCGCGACATCGTTGTGTAGTGGGACGCGACGAAGTCCAGCTTCACGACGCGCATGGTGCCGCAGTGTTCGGCATGCGCACCCACTTGATCACTCGCACGCGCATCTGTGCGGTCGCGCCTCGCGATATGTCAAGAGACGACCCATTCGCAGGACTGCTCTATTCGTAGCCCTTGCGCTCCTTCAGACTTGATGCCCACGACGTCGCTTCGGCGTCGTGGGAACACCCCGCAGCAACCCTGCAAACGTCTCCGCGGGACCTGCTCTCGGCACCCTGACCGAGACCCTCGGCCGACGTCGTGCTGCGGATCACTCTCTCCTTTTGGAGGTTTCACCGTGAAGTCCACCCACATCAGCCTCACCCTGCGCGCCGCCGTCGTCCTCGCGATGGCGGTCACCCTCGGCGCGTGCAGCCGCAGCCAGAGCGTCTCGGAGGCCGTCTCGGGCCCCGTGCGCGTCGGCGCCGGCGAGAACGTCGTCCTCGGCTGCCCCACGCTCATCGCGAACACGCCGGCTGCGCCCAGCGTCTTCACGGCGGTGTCCGCCTCGCTGCCCCAGCTGCGCAGCAACCGCCTGCGGCTCGAGGCCGTCGGTGACGTGGCGGACCTGCCCTCGCTGGAATCGATGGGCGACTGCATGTCGTCCGCGACGCCCAGCATCTTCGTGGTCAGCGGGCATGCGAACGTGTTCCTGAGCGGCACGACCACGTCGATCTCGGGCCCCATGACGTTCGGCGCGCTCCCGAGCGGCGGTCTGACCGGCGAACCCGGCGTCGTCGTCGGACAGGACGCGATCGGCAACGTGCTCGAGATCATCTGGCCGGCCCTGGCGGGCACGGGTGTCGGGCAGCCGATCGTCCGGATCCAGCTCGCGCGGTGGAACACCAGCCTCATCAACCCGGCCACCCGTCTCGACATCGTGTGGGACATGCAGATCCAGCAGGACGCGAACATCCGCTTCGTCACGGGCCGCACGGACGCCATCCCGACCGATGGCACGTCGGTGGTCCCGGGCGGCGGCGCGGTCGTCCCGTGCCCGGCCACGCTGGGTGCGGGTGGCGCGGTCGTCAATCAGGCCGCGGGTGTGGTGCAGTGGACGCGTCGTGCGCTCCGCAGCGAGATCATCGGTGACGATGCTCTTGGCACCATCAATGCGGTCGGCGCCTGCGCGGCCAGCGCGGCCCCGAGCATCGTGTTCACGGGCGGCACCGGTTCGGTCCGTCTGGCGGGTACGACCACGGCGGTCTCGCAGCCGGCCAACATGACGTTCGGGCCGCTGCTGTTCCCGGGCCTCCTTGCCGAGCCGGGCGTTGTGGTGGCTCAGGATGCCAACCGCAACGTGCTCGAGATCATCTGGCCGGCGCTCGCCGGTGGTGCGCCGGGTGCGCCGATCCTGCGTCTGCAGCTCGGCCGCTGGACGAACGCGGCCGTCGCTGGCCGTCGCGTCGATGTCGCCATGCGCTTCAACGCCCTCGGCCCCGATGGCCGTGCGGCGTCGTTCACCGCGAACGCCGCGGGCCTGGTGCTGCCGGCCCAGCGCTAGTC
>JBEBGT010000293.1:0-4891 GCA_040081365.1 Candidatus Eiseniibacteriota bacterium
GAACACGATGTCCCCCGACAGGCCGCCCGCGCGGACAGCGCGACGGCGCAAGCCGTAACAACCGATCAGTTGATCGCGAAGCCGCGCATGAAGTCCGTCACCCGCGCCCCTTCGCGCTCGCGCAGCGAGATGCACGTGTGCACGTTGTCGCTCACGCGCTCCAGTGTCTTCTCCACGCCGGGCACCGCGTGCGCCGGCTCGGTGAAGAACGCCTTCGTCACCGCCAGCCGCTCTTCCGAACACCCGCTGCCCATCATCGGCATGAAGCGCAGGGCCGGCGGCGGGATGCGCGTGGAGAGCTGGTCGTAGTGCGACATCATCCACTGGAACATGCGCTGGCCCGTGCTCTCGTCCCGGCCACCCAGGCCCTGCATGATGATGAACGTCTCGGTGGGCCGCACCTTGTCGGACAGCAGGTAGTCCAGCGCGCGCTTCTCGAGCAGCGGGTCCTCGAACGCACCCAGGGCGGCCAGGAAACGGCGGCGGATCGCCGGCACGTCGGTGGCCTCCAACCGGCGCGTGTAGTCGTCGAACATCGCGGCGTCACCCTGGCGTGCCGCCAGCGACACCACGGCATCGGCGATGCCCGGATCGACGCTGGTGGAATCTTGCAGGTAGCGCCCTGCGGCCGTGCGTGCGTACTGCATGACCTTGTCGTCCTGGCCGCGGCTCGCCAGCCAACGCAGCAGCTCGCCACGCACGGTCGACACGGTCTCATCCTCGCCCGGCTTCTTCTCGTAGCCCACGCGCTCCAGTGCGGGCGACAGCGTGCGGCGCACGTACACCGCGAACAGGTTCGACAAGCTGTCGGGCACGAACGCCGCACGAACGCCCGACAGACCGTCGATCGTGCTCGAGACCACCTGCGGCTCCGTGTCGCGCCCGAAGTACGACAGCGCGCGCAGGTACGTGTCGCCATGGACTTCGCCCATCGTCATGAGCAACGACAGATTACCGAGGAACGCGACCCGCTCCTCGGGGCCCAGCACCGCGCCCGCGTTCTCGGCCAGGGACGCCATCCACTCGTCCGGCACACTCCACGCGTAGTAGCCCTGACCCTCGCCGTTCGGCATGACCCACGCCGGCTTGCCCGGCAGCTTCACCACCATCGACTCCTCGCTGAGCATCACCCGCTGTGTCTTCACCGCGCGACCGTCCGACCACTTGAGCGTCACCGGCACGTGCCATGTCATGGCCGGCTGCGCGACGCCGTAGGGCGTGGCGCGTGACTGCGTGATGCGCACGCCGCCCTCGGCGGGGATCACGCGCACGTACGGCACGCCCGGCTGGTCCAGGAACGTGGTCATGGCCGCCGACACGTTCGTGCCGCTCGACTTGTCGAGCGCGCGCCACAGGTCGCTCGCCGTGGCATTGCCCCACGCGTGCTCCTTCAAGTAGAGCTGCACGCCCTTGCGGAACACCTCGGGCCCCAGGTAGCGCTCGAACATCGACAGCACGGCGTTGCCCTTGCTGTACACCAGGCCCACGTTCTGCAGGCCGGCGGCGGAACTCGTCGTGTTGTCCCGGATCGGCCGGGTCGAGGGCTGGGCATCGCCTTCCCGCACCCCCTGGATGCGCTGCAGGTTCGACAGGCCGTCCTTCAAGCCCGGGAACACCTCATCCGTGATCTTCGCCGCCATCCAGTTGGCGAACGACTCGTTGAGCCAGAGATCGTCCCACCACTGCATGGTCACGAGATCGCCGAACCACATGTGAGCCAGCTCATGGCAGGTCACGGCCGCGTTCGATCGGCGCTGCGAAGCTGTGGCGCTGGCGGCGTCCAGCAGCAGGATGTCGTCGCGGAACGTGATGAGTCCGGGGTTCTCCATGGCGCCATATGCGAACTCCGGCACCGCGATGAGGTCCAGCTTCTCGAACGGATACGGCATGCCGAACCAGCGCTCGAGTGCCGCGACCAGCTTGGGCGTGACTTCCACGGTCGTCCCCGTCATGTGCTTCTGGCCTTGGCAGGTCACCACGCGGGCCGGCACCTTGAGGCCGGGGATGGGCGTGTACTCGAACGGCCCCACCGCGACCGCGAGCAGATAGCTCGGCATCGGCGGACTGCGCTTGAACGTCACGGTCTTCCAACCGTCTTTCGTGCTGGTGGCCTCGACCGGCGTGTTCGCGAGCGCTTCCTGCGCGGCCGGCACCTCGAGCTCGATCTGGTACGGGAACTTGAACCCCGGCTCGTCCCAGCACGGGAATGCCTCACGGGCATCGTCGGATTCGAACTGCGTGAACAGATAGCCGCGCTGCTCGCGCACCGCGCGATAGAGCCCCACTGCACGCGTGCCGTACAGATGAGTGAACTCGATGTCGAGCGTGGCCGTGCCGGGCTGGAGCGCCCGCGCCGCCGTGAGCGTCTGGAGTCCGTGTTCGCCTGTGGCACGCTGCACCGCCACCGTGTCGCCACCCTGGAGCAGTGCGATTCGCGTGAGTTTCTGCCCCTCGGCATGGAAGCGCACGAGGTCGGTCGCCTTGGCCACCTGCAGCTCGACGTGCACACGACCTGAATAACTGCGCTTGTCGGGGTCGAGCTTGAGGTGCACGCGCTGGAACACCGGCACGATGTCGCGGCCGAGCCGCACGTCGGCAGCCTCTTCGGCGGCCTCTTCGGCGCGCGAGGCCTGCGGGGCCGCGAGTGCGAACGCGGCGAGCAGGAGCGTCAGGAAACGGCGGGCGGACAACGGCATGGCACCTCCGGTCGGTGGGACCTGCGGGTCAGGAAGCGGCGACAGTGCGTGGGCCGGCGAGGTCGCGCAAGCACCGGCGCGGCCAGCGCGAGATTCCGCCGCACCGGCGCGGCGCGGGGCCGGGACGTTTGAGGGTGGGCCCGGCGCCGCGTACTGTGCGTGGCATGACGCCGACACGGAGGTCGACGGACCACCTGCTCCCGCTCGTCCTCGTGATGATCACGGGCGCGGTGCTCTGGTACGCGCACGCGTTGAGCTGGGACCTGGGCGGCAAGTCGCCACTGCTGTCCTATGACAGTGCGCAGTACGCGCTGGCGGCGCGCGAGCTCGCGTGGCACGGCAAGCTGGCCACGCCCTATGCGCTGCCGATCGATCTCCTCACGCAGGCCGAGTCGCCATGGCCGCTGTCGGCCGTACAGCCCGGGCTCGTCCTCGTCGAAGCACTGATCTTCAAGCTCGTGCCCGCACGCGGTGCCCATGGTGGCTCCGACTCGCGAGCCTGGCTCACGCTTCTGCTGCCGTTCATCAGCTACCTCATGCTCGGGGCGTCCGCCGTGCTCGGCACGCGCCACCTGCTCGCGCGTTTCGTGCCCGACGCCGATCGCTGGGTGCGCGTCGGTGCCCCGCTCGCACTGGGGCTCATGGTGCTGTTGGACCCCGAGGCCCAGCACTTCGCGGTGAGTGGGCTCACCGAGTTGCCGTTCACCGTGTTGTTGCTGGCCGCGGTGCTGGGGCTCGCGCGTGGTGCGGGTGCGGAGTACCCACTCGTGTTCGGGTTGCTGTTGGGCATCGGCGGACTGTTCCGCGCCAACATGCTGTGGCTGGCGCCGCCCTGCGCGCTGTTGTCGGCGTGGTGCGCACCGCGCGAGCGCCGCGTGGGGGTGGCCGTCACCGTACTCATCGGCTACGCACTGCCGCTGCTGCCGTGGTGGTTCTACAAGTGGCGCGCGTTCGGCTCGCCGTCGTGGGATCTCACGCGCTACGTGCTGTGGGACGGCATCGGCGGTCGCGATTGGTTCGCGCTCTTCCACCGGCCGGAACTCCCCGAGGTCCCACGCGGGACACAGGCGCTGACGCTGCTCGCCATCAAGGTGCAGCACAACCTACCCACACTGCTGCTGCCCATGTTGCAAGGTCCGCGTGGACTCTGGTTGGGCGCGCTCGCCCTGTGGCTGTTCACGCGGCCGCGCCGCACGCTGGCGGCCGCCGCCGTCGCGCTACTGCTCGGGCTCGCGCTCAACGTGCTTGCGGCCTGCATCAGCATTCCGTGGCTGCGCTACGTGTTCCCCACCCGTGTGCTCGCGGAGGGCGCCGGATTGCTGGCGCTGTGCGCGCTGCTGCAGCGCATGCCCAACACGTCCGTGCGCCTGCGATCGGCCACCTGCGTGCTGGCCGCAGCACTGGCGCTGGGCTGGGCCACGTGGCAGACGCGCGTCGTGCACGAGGAATCGCAGCGCGTGGCCCGCGTGCGTGGCGTGCCATCCACGGTCACGCTCACGTCGCTCTCGGTGACGCTCAATAAGGTGCTCAAGCCCGGCGAGACGGTGATGAGCAACCTGGGCCCCGCACTGGCGTGGCAGACCAACCACGCGGTCATCCATCTGGCGTTCTCGCCTGAGGACGTCATCGCCTGCCGCCGTCGCCACGACTTCCGGCACATCGTGCTGGCGTTCCGGAGTTCCGACCGGGCCTGGGCGCACTGGCAGGAAGTCGTCGAGCGCCCCGAGTTCGCGAAGACCGTCGAAGGCCTGATGGTCACGCGCGAACGGCGGTTCCTGAGCAGCGACGGCTTCACCGTGGTCTGGCTGGAGCTCGGCCCGCTTGGCCCCCAGATGGCGGTGCACGAGCCGTGACGCGGGCGGCAGGCCGGTAGGGCGCCAGAGAAAGGCGCTCGTGACCGGTCACACCCCCAGGGGCAGTGCGACGAACCCGGTGTGAACGCAATGAGGCCGGCTCGACCGGCCACCACCGGAAGCCCCAAGGAGGTCCGCCATGTTCCGCAAGCTCGCCCTTCTCGCCCTCGCGCTCTGCGCGCTCGTCGCTCTCGAAAGCTGTGGTGGTACCAGCCACCTGATGGCCCCGCAGGTCCAGGAGAAGGCCCCGGTGCTCGGCCGCAACGAGCCGGTCGGTGGCGGCGCTCGCAAGGCGGCCGGTGGCGAACGCGAAGGCGATCCCAGCGACGTGCCGGGCGCCGA
>JBEBGT010000294.1:0-4869 GCA_040081365.1 Candidatus Eiseniibacteriota bacterium
GATGACGGCATGCGCGCTCGTCCGAACGCGCATGCCGTCATCCGCCCGGCGCGCCATCGTGCCGCGGCCGGCGCGTGGCCCATCGACCGCGCGATGCACGCCGCCTCCCCCTCGATCGAAGGCCCGACATGCTCGCCCGGATCCTGCTGTGTTCGTTGCTGCTGGTGTCGCCCGCGTTCGCGGCCCGGCCCGCCGCCAAGCCCGCGCGACCCACGGGCACCGTGGTCGTCGTCAACCAGAAGAGCGACAGCATCACGTTGATCGACCTCGCCAGGATGGAAGCCTATGCGCACGTACCCGTGGTCGGCGGGCCGCACGAGGCCGCTGTGTCGCCCGACGGGCGCACCGTGGCGGTGAGCAACTACGCGAAGCCCGGCCAACCGCAGCGCGCCTTGAGCCTCATCGCGCTTCCCGGCGGGCAGACGCTCAAGACCATCGACCTGTCGCCGTACCAGATGCCGCACGACCTGCGCTGGCTCGACCCCGAGCACGTGGTGTGCACGGCCGAACGCGACAGCGCGCTGCTCGTGGTGAACGTGGGCAGCGGAAGCGTCGAGCGCGTGTTCCGCACCGGCGCGCGCGGCTCGCACATGCTGGCACTGGCCAAGGACCATCGCCGGCTCTACTGCTCGAACCTGTTCAGCGGCAGCGTGAGTGCATTCGACTTCGCCACCGGCGAACGGCTGGCGATCATCCCGACCGGCAAGGAGTGCGAGGGCGTGGGCGTGTCACCCGACGGCCGCTGGGTGTGGGCCGGTAATCGCGCCGAGGACACCATCTCGATCATCGACACCGACTCGCTCAAGGTGGTGAAGCGCATCACCAGCCCCGGCTTCCCCTACCGCGTGCAGTTCACCCCCGACGGCAAGCACGCGCTCATCCCGCACGCCATGTCGAGCCGGCTCATGGTGTGCGATGTGGCCCGACAGGACACCGTGCGCTCGATCGCGCTGGGACTCGCGCAGGTGCCCGACCCCGCCACCACCGGTGTGTTCCCGCATCCGAGTGGGCGCTGGGCTTTCGTGACCGTGCGCAACGACGACTCCATGCTCGTGCTCGACCTGGAGTCCGGAGCCACGCTGGCGCGCGTCGCCGTGCAGAGCAGTCCCGACGGCCTGTGCTGGTCGCCCGTGCGGCGCTGAACGACGCGCCCGTTACACCCAGTGGCCGATATCCGAAGGGCGGCGTTGTCCGTGTCATGCCACAGGGTCTAGCCTGAGCGCTGAACCGGCTGCGAGCCACGCCTGCTCGCAGCGCTGCGTACCCCATAGCGTCAGGAGCCGCCCCATGAACCCGATCCGCATGGCCGCCGTGAGCACGGTGACGATCGCACTGATCCTCTACTCCATCGGCACCGTGAAGGAGTCGCGCGCCAAGCGCTCGACCGCCGGCGTGCGCGGGTTCTTGAGCGCAGGCCTCGCGTTCGACATCGTGGCCACCGCACTCATGGTGGTGGCCACCGGCTCGTTCGCGCCGTCGCTGCACGGCTGGCTCGGCTACTCCGCGCTCGCGTTCATGGCCATCGACGTGTGGTTCATGTGGAAGCTCGCGGGCCAGGCGATCCCGGCCGGAAAGCATCTCTATGCGCGGCTGGCGTATGCGTATTGGGTGGTGGCGTACTTCGCGGGCGCGGCGCTGGTGATGATGGAGAAACGCGCCGCGCTGGCTCAGTAGCTGGAGCCGATCGCCAGATGGAACTGCCAGCGGCGCGATCGCCGCTGCGGCAGGTCGTCCGGCGAGCGACCCGCGACCAACGCGTCCACCAGGTCACTCGAGCTCACGAGGTCCTCGAGCGACGGGTTGAGCTTGTAGCCGAAGCCGGCGCGGATCGGGCCCACGGGCGTGCGCACTTCCAGGCCACCGCCGGTCGAGTAGAACGTGCGCTCCTGGCCCGGACGGTCGAAGCCGTGCTGGAAGCGGTGATCGGGCGTCCATACCCGCCCGGCGTCGAGGAACGCGAACGTGCCCCAGGTGGCGCTCAAGCCCGGCAGCGGCAGGGACAGTTCCAGCGAGGCCGACGAGCGGGCCAGCCCGCCGATCGGCACATAGCCATTGGCTCGCAGCACGGCCGTCCCGTCCACGGTCTCCACGCGCAGGTCGGGGAACTTGGGACCGAGCAGATCGTTGGCCCACCCGCGCACGTCGCCGCTGCCGCCGGCGGTGAACGCGACGTCGCGCAGTTGCAGATATCGCGATGCACGTTCGGCATCCGAGCCCGGCAGGCTGTGCCCGAACGGGAACACCCGGCCGTGCGTGGCGCGTGCGCTGAACGTGCTGCGCCGACGGAGCGGCAGGTAGCCCTGCAGCGTGGCGTCCGCGCGCAGGTACTCGGTGGTGTTGCCCGCGGACGGCGTGGTGAGAGCGACCACCGGCCGCAGCACGATCCCGCGCCGCGGCGATGCGGGGTCGTCGAGCGTGCCGAGCGAGCCGGTGAGCGTGACCACGCTCGAGCGCAGCGTGGAACCGAGCGAATCGAGCAGGCCCTGGGCCTGATCCTCGAACAACTGCAACAGGTCCACGTTGCCGGCCGCGAAGTCGTCGAGCCGGCGCTGGTACACGCGTGTGCGCGCGAACTGGTAGGTCACGGCCAGCGAGCGCAGCGGCGCGAACTGGTACACCGACGTGAGGTCGAGCCCCGCGATGCGCGCGCGATCGGTGAGGTCGTCGTGGTGTTCGGCGAATGGCGACACGATGAGCGACATGCGCGGGGTGGGGAACGCCGGCTTCTGCAGCGTGAGCGAACCGCGATAGCGCACCTCGGGCTGGTCGGAGATCGCCAGCAGCCCGGTCTGGGCCAGCCCCAAGGCCGTGAACGACAGCGCGCGGTGGTCCAGGTTGTAATGCGTCCAGCGCACCTCGGACGCCACGCCGGCGTCCGACACGTAGCCCAGCTCGGCGCTCATGAGCCGCGGCGGCGCCTCCGTGATGCGCACGCGCACCCCGATGGTGGAGTCCGACGCCGGCGGCTCCGGCGTGTCCGCCAGCGCCAGTCGCACGATGGGCAGAGCCTGCACGGCGCGCTGACTCTCCGCCAGCCGCCGCGCCGAGTAGCGCTCGCCACGGTGCACGGGCAATACGCGCCGGATCGTGCCTTCGCGCACGTGCGTCATGCCCTCGACGCGCACCGCGCCGATCACGGCGTAGGGCCCCGGCTCGAGCCGCACGGTGAGCTCGGCCGCATGCGTGAGCGAATCGAGGGCGGTCTCGATGCGCGCATCGGCGAACGGGTGCCCGCGGTCCTGCCACCACGCGCGCGCGTCGCGTTCGAGCCTGAGCATCGTCGCGGCGCGCAGCGGCGTGCCGTGCACGGCCGCCACCTGGCGCTCGAACTGACGCCAGACCGCCTCCTGCCCCGCGGGCAGCGGCAGCGCGGCACCGCCCGCGACGGGCTCGAACCGCACGCGCTGGATCACGTCGGGTGCGCCCTCGCGTACCCGGAACGTGACGCGCACCTGGTTGCGGCGTTCGTCCAGCGTCACATCATAGGTGATCTCGGCGCGCGGATAGCCGGCCTCGGCGAACCCGCGGCGCAATCGCACGACGTCGCGCTGCAGTTCCACCGGGCGGAATCGGCGCGGCTCGGGGCGCGTGACGAACGGCAGCCACGCCAAGGCCGACTGCGCGCCATCGAGCCAGCCCGGACCGCGCTCGGCCAAAGCCGCACGAACCTCGTTCTCGCTGCGACGGTGCGGACCGTCGAAGCGCAGCGCGATCGCGCGGATGCGCGTCGCGGCATCCACGCGCACGTCGGCGGCGCGGACACGAGAGGCCCCGAGCAACAGCACGAGCGCCACGAGTGCGTAGCGCAGTTCAGTATGCACGGCTCACCCGCACGAACGAACGCAGGCGCGAGGTCTCGCCCTGCAGGTTCAAGACCAGCCACTCGAACGCCGAGTACTCGAGCTCGAAGCGTGTGCGCGTGCCGTCGTTGGCGGGCCCGCGCGTGTTGCGCGCCGGCGCGGCCAGCGGCTGGCGGAAGCCCACATAGAGCCGTGGATCCAGGAATCGGCCGGCCACCACGGTGGCGCCCTGCAGGCCGTCCTGGCGCACCTCCACCACATCGAGCCCGACCTTCTGCCGCGCCAGCTCCTCGATCGGGCCCGCGAGTTGCGCGATGCCGAGTTGCAGCGGGATCGCGGCCGCCATGGCGCGCTGCGAACCGCTGCCCGCGCCGGTGCGCTCGCGCGCCGTCTGCCCGCTGATGATGTACGAGATGATCTCGGACTGTTCCATGGCCGGCTCCGAACTCAGCAGCAAGCGCAGGCGCTCGAGCGTGCCCTGCACGTCGAGGTGCACCACCACGCGCGCCGCGCTGCTCGACAGTGACGACGACGCCTTGTACTCGGTCTTGATGTCGAGCTGGTGTTCGGCCATGGGGCCGTTCAACTGGATGTCGCCGCCCGTGAACGTGAAGCGGCGCGCGAACTGCTCCACGAAGCCGCGATCCGGCGCGGGCGCGACGCGACCATGCAGCACCGGCTGGCCACCGGGTGCTTTGTCGAACCGGAACGCTCCACGCAACTCGACCTCCAACCGCGGCACCGTGCGTTGGCGCACCCAGCAGTCGCCCGTGAGCTTGACCTGCACGCCGAAGCGCGCGGCGGCGTACAGGCGCTGGGCCAGGTCCGGAGCCGTGTCGTCCACCGCGCCGAAGGTGTCCTCGAGCATGCGCCAGTCGCGGGCCGTGAGCTCGATCTCGGCGGTGTCGCCGCTCGCGGGCGCGAGGTAGACGTTCGTGTCGTGCAGCGCGACGTCGCCGCTCACCTCGGGGGCGCTGGGCGAGCCCGCCACGTGCAGCTTGCCGCTCGCCATCGCGGCCAGGTCGCGCGACTCCATGACCCGGAAGTCCTGCGCGATCACGTCGAGGTC
>JBEBGT010000295.1:0-4859 GCA_040081365.1 Candidatus Eiseniibacteriota bacterium
CGCGTCGAGCGACACGGGCGGCTCGCCGTCCATGAACTCGTACAGGAGGCGTCCGAGAGCAGCGCGAACATCTCGTCCGCGTGCGCCACGGTGAGCGGTTCGAGCCGCAGGCCCGCCGCGTGGAGCGCGGGCATGGCGGGGTGTTCGCGCACGTTCAGTGGGTCTCCGCGCCCACACCCTCGGCGCGCAGGAAGCGGCCGGTGTGCGACAGCCCGTTCGCCGCGACCACCTCGGGCGGCCCCTCGGCCAAGAGCGCACCGCCCCCGGCACCGCCATCGGGTCCCAGATCCACGACCCAGTCGCTGCAGCGGATCACGTCGGTGTTGTGCTCCACCAGCACCACGGTGTCGCCGCGCGTGGTGAGGTCCCCCAGCACGTCGACCAGGCGCTGCACGTCGGCCCTGTGCAGCCCCACGGTGGGCTCGTCGAGCACTTACAGCGTGGGCCCGGCCGAGCGCTCGGCCAGCTCGCGCGCGATCTTGAGCCGCTGTGCTTCGCCACCCGACAACTGGTTGGCCGCCTGCCCCAGCCGCAGGTAACCCAAGCCCACCTGGCGCAGCACGTGCAGCGGTCGCGTGAACTTGGGCTCCTTGCCGAAGTGCTCGAACGCGGCGTCCACGGTCATATCGAGCGTCTCCTTGATGTTCACGCCGCGCACGCGCACGTCCAGCACCTCGGGCTTGTAGCGTGCGCCGCCGCAGATCTCGCACGGCACCAGCAGGTCGGCCAGGAAGTACATCTCGACCTGGACCCAGCCTGCGCCCTCGCAGTGCTCGCAGCGCCCGCCCGCGGCGTTGAACGAGAACGCGCCGTCCTTCAAGCCGCGCGCCATGGCCGCCGGCTGGCGCGCGAACAGCTCGCGCAACGCGGCGAACGCCCCCATGTAGGTGACCGGGCAGCTGCGCGGCGTGCGGCCGATCGGCGACTGGTCCACCAGGGCCACGCGCTTCAACTTCTCGAGCCCGGTCACGCGGGTGTGCGCGCCCACGGGTTCGTCCTCCCGGCCCTCGAACTGCTTGAGCGCGGCGCGATAGAGCACATCCTCCACCAGGCTGCTCTTGCCCGAGCCGGACACGCCGGTCACCGATGTGAGCCGGCCGAGCGGGAAGCGCGCCGTGACGTTCTGGAGGTTGTGCTGCTTCGCCCCGGTCACGGTGATGAAGGCGTCCGGTTTCACCGCCTTGCGCGTGCGCGTGATGCGCTCGGCCCCGATCAGGTAGGCGCCGGTGAGCGAGTCCTCGGCCACGCGGATGCCCTTGGCGGGGCCGGCATACAAGAGATGTCCACCCTGCTCGCCCGCGCCGGGCCCGAGGTCGACCAGGTACTGGGCGGCGTTGATCACGAGCGGATCATGTTCGACCACCACCAGCGTGTTCGAGCGCGCGGTGAGCTCGTGCAGGATCTCGATGAGCCGCTCGGTGTCGCGCGGATGCAGCCCGGCGGTGGGCTCGTCGAGCACGTACAGCGTGTCGGCCAGGTTGGCGCCGAGCGCGTTGGCGAGCTCGATGCGCTGCGCCTCGCCGCCCGACAACGTGCGGGTGAGCCGATCGAGCGTGAGGTAACCCAGGTCCACGCGCAGCAGGAACGCCAGGCGTGAGCGCAGCTCCCCCATGGCCGCACCGGCGATCGCCTTCTGCGACTCGCCGAACTCGAGCCCGTCCACGAAGCGCACGGTTTCGGACACGGGCAGCGCGCACACCTCGGCGATCGTCCGGCCCCCCAGCTTCACGCTCAGCGCCTCGGCGCGCAGCCGCTTGCCGCCGCAGCCCGAACACGGGCGCGGCACCTGGTAGCGCTTGACGATGAAGCGGTTGCCCGCCTTGTACGACTTCTGTTGCAGGCGTTCGAGGAACGGGATCGCCCCCCGGAAGTCCTTGCTGCCCTCCATCAGCAGCTGGCGGTGGGCCGCATCGAGCGAGTCCCAAGGCTCGTCCAGGTCGAAGCCCTTCTCGCTGGCCAGTTTCTGCACACGCGGGAACGCCACCGACCGCCACGCGCCGGCCCACGGGGCGATAGCACCCTCGCGCAGGCTCTTCGTGCCGTCGGGCACGATGAGCTGCGGGTCGAAGGTGAGCACGTCACCCATGCCCTTGCACGTGGGACACACGCCGAGCGGGCTGTTGAACGAGAACAGCGCGGGTTCGGGCCGCATCGCCGGCGTGCCGCAGTGCGAGCACGTCCAGTTCTCGTTGCGCGCCTCGGGTGCGCGGTCGCCCACCACCAGCACGAGCGAGCGCTCCCCGCGCCGGAACGCCTGCTCGCAAGCCTCCACGAGCCGCTCGCGTTCGTTCGCCGCCCAACGAAAGCGGTCGATCACCAGCTCGACCTGCTGGGTGCCCTTCTTGAGCTTGGGGAGCGGGTCCAGCGCCACCACCTCGCCCGCCAACCGCACGCGCGTGTAGCCCGCGCGCATCAGGTGCCCGGCCTGCTCGTCCCACGGCAGCCTGGCGCTCACCGCCACTGGGGCCAGCACCAGCACCACGGCGTCGGCGGGCCACAGGGCCGCCTCGCGCGCGATGGACTGGGCGGAGTCGGCGGCCACCGGCCGGCCGCAGTGGGCACAGTGCACCGTTCCCAACCGGGCGAACATCAGCCGCAGGTAGTCGTGGATCTCGGTCGCCGTGCCCACGGTGGAGCGCGCACTGCGCGCCGGCGCGCTCTGCTGGATGCTCACCGCCGGCGTGAGCCCGGTGATCTGGTCCACATCCGGGCGCGGCAGCCGGTCCAGGAACTGCTTGGCGTAGGTACTCACCGACTCGACGTAGCGGCGCTGGCCCTCGGCATACAAGGTGTCGAACGCCAGCGAGGACTTGCCCGACCCCGACACGCCCGTGACCACGGTCAGCGCCCCACGGGGCAGGTCGAGGTCGATGCCGCGCAGGTTGTGCTGGCGGGCACCACGGATCCGGATGAAGGCGATGGGTTCGGGAGCGGGCGGAGTCACGGGGCTCGGAGCGTGTCGGACGCACCGGGAGTGGCGGCCCGCAGGGCCCGCACACTAGCACGGGAACGAAAGGCGGGCGGTCCAGCCATCCTTGGATGGACCGCGCCGCACGAATCGGGGATGACGGCTCATCCTGGCTCAGAGACCCCGACTCGAATCACGCACTGCGGATTCGCCGGGGGTCGGTCGCCCGCGTGCAGCCGGGCGCGGTACCGATTCCCACCGGGTGTCCTCCGGGCACTCACCGCGGCGGGCGATGTTCGCCGCCGCGCCTGCTCGAGGGACTCCGCGACTGCTCACGCGCCGATCGCGCGCGCTGGACCCGGCTCCAAAAGATTGAGGGGCGGCCGGCGTGAGCCGACTCGCCCCTCAGGACGTGCCAGGTCCAGAATACCGGTTACTTCTTCTTCTTCGCGGCCTTCTTCTTCGTGCCCTTCTTCTTCGCAGCCTTCTTCTTGGCAGCCATTAGGGATCACCTCCTCCGGTCAGGATGTGATGCTTCCTGAAGGGTTCCTCGGTTGTGCGACACGCACACATGTCGTGTCGCTCGTTTTGTTACTAGTGCAGCTTGCGTGCCAATCTCTCACGAGCTGCACTCGCGCACGGTGCACGCACGCGTTTCACTGCGGATCCAGCGGCGAAAAAAGTTTCGCGCGCATCACGCGCGTGTCACACACGCGCATCGAACGCCGACGCGCACTGTCAACTTACTGGTGCATGCGCGGCCGCTCGGTTGGTAAGTGCTTGTGACTGCGAGTGATGAACGCCACTGTCCAGATCGTTGCACCTGTCAGCTTTCCTGACAGTCGCACGCGCTGCGCGTCACGCGAGCGGCGACTCACGCGCGCGCGGCACGAAAAAAGTGCAGTTGCGGTGCTTCCGAACCACGAACACCAGGTGCGGAAGACTCACGCACGCCGGAAGTCGGAGGCTAGGCGCGCTCGACGCTGCGTTCGGCGGCGTCCTCGATGCGCAACCGTCGCAGTTTCTCGATCAGCCCCTGGCGCGAGATGCCGAGGATGCGCGCAGCCCGACTCTTGTTGCCGGACGTGAGGCGCAGCACCTCGTTGATGTGGTCCATCTCGATCTGCGCCAGCGTCGGCAGGCTCAGCACGTCACGCACGGCATCGTTGGGCCCCACACCCCCGCCGATACCGGGCCGACGGCCCAGCATCTCGGGCGGCAGGTGCTCGGCCTCGAGCCGTTCGCCCTCTTCGAGCAGGACGACCCGCTCGATGAGGTTGCGCAGCTCGCGCACGTTACCGGGCCACGGGTAGGCCTCGAGCGGTCCCAGGATGTCGGGGGCCAGCTCGGTGAAACCCTTCTGGAACTTGCGCGAGAACTCCTTCATGAAGTGGCCGGACAGCATGGCCACGTCGCCCTCGCGCTCGCGCAACGGGGGCAACATGATGCTCACGACCTTCAGCCGGAAGTAGAGGTCGCTGCGGAACCGGCCGACCCGGACCTCCTCGTCGAGGTTCTTGTTCGTGGCCGCCACGATCCGGATGTCGACCGAGATGTCGTGCGCTCCTCCGACCCGCTTGAAGTTGCGGTGATCGATGAATCGCAACAACTTGGCCTGGGTCGGCAGCGGCATGTCGGCGACTTCGTCCAGGAACAGCGTGCCGCCGTCGCACAGCTCGACCAGACCCTTCTTGGTGTCGGTGGCGTCGGTGTAGGCGCCCTTCTCGTGCCCGAACAGCTCGTTCTCCAGCAGCGCTTCCTGGAACGACGAGCAGTTGACCTCCATGAGCGGGGCCTGCGCGCGGTCGCTGCGGTAGTGGATGGCCCGGGCGACCAGTTCCTTGCCGGTGCCGCTTTCGCCACGAATCAACACGGTGGCATTGGTGCCAGCCACCTTGGTGATCTGGGCCATAACCGCTTCGATGGCCGGGCTGTGCCCGATCAACTGTAC
>JBEBGT010000296.1:0-4857 GCA_040081365.1 Candidatus Eiseniibacteriota bacterium
GTCCGGCTCGTTCGGGGGCGTCCATGGGGGGGCACCATAGCCGCGTGCGCCGCGAGCCGACAACCCGGCCCGGGGTGCCGGCGGGCCCCTGTCGGCAGGCGGCACCCTGGGTCGGAACCCCCTTTCGAGACGACTCGCGGGGGATTCCTAACCCCTTTCAGGGCTGTTTCTTGACCGCCTCCTGACCGCGAACCTAATGTGCCCGACCATGAAACCTTGGGCCGCCGAGCCGCGTAGCCGCCAGTGGGTCCCGGGGACGTGACCGGCAACGAAGATGCCGATCTCGTCCGGCGGTGCCTGTCGGGCGACCAACGGGCCTGCCGCGACCTGGTCCGGCGCTACGAACGTCCGGTCTACTCGGTGCTCATGCGAGTGGTGCGGAGGTCCGAAGACGCCGAGGACCTGGCGCAGGAGACCTTCGTCAAGGTCTTCAAGGCCCTCGACCGCTACGACCCGGAACGACCGTTCGCCGCGTGGATCTTCACCATCGCCTCGCGGCTCGCGATCGATCACTTCCGGCGCCGGCGGGTGCAGACGGTGTCGTTGAACGTCAGCGACCCCGGTTCCGGCGAAGAACGCACCATGGATGTCGAGGACCCGGGCTTGAAGCCCGATGAGATCACGTCGAATGCCGAAGAAGAGCTGCAGACGTCCACGCTCATCGACAGCCTGCCCGAGCACTACCGCATCGTCGTGTTGCTGCGGCACCAGCAGGACCTGTCTTATGAAGAGATCGCCGAAGCGCTGCATCTGCCACTCGGCACCGTGAAGGCCCGGATCCACCGCGCCCGAGCGCTGCTCAAGGACCGCATCCAGGGAACGTCATGACCCACTGCCCCGAGACGCTCAAGGTCCAGGATTGGCTGGACGGCGAACTCGCCCCCGAGGAGGCCGCCCGCTTCGCAGCGCACATGGCGGGCTGCCCCGAGTGCGAGACCGAGGCGGCCGTGTTCAAGGTCGTGTTCCACGAACTGCGCCACGTGCCCGAGCTGGAACCGCCGCCCGCGCTGTTCGGCCGCATCATGGACCAGGTCCTGCCGCACCGCGTGCCGCGCTGGGTGCGCGTGCTGGGCTACGCCTACGCGGGTGCGTTCGCGGCCAGCCTGGTCGCCATCGGCTCGGCGTTCTTCCTGCCCGGCCCCAGCACGTGGCTGCACGGCATCATCGCCGCGGGCATGCGTTCGCTCACCGGCACCGGCACGTTCGTGCTGCGGTCACTGAGCGACGGTGTCGCGCACATGGGCGACTCGTTCGCCGGCGGCGGCAGCGTGGCGCGCATGTCCAAGGTGGCGTTCGGTATCCTGTCGCAGCCCGCTGTGCTCATGGTGTTGGGTGCCGCCCTGGTGGTGTGCGCCGCCGTCTTGTGGTGGATGCGTCCGCGCGAGCGGCGCACGTCCGGGGAGCTCCCTCATGTCGGTCTGCTGGGTCTGTAGGCGCATCCCGCTGGCGCTGCTCGCCGCGCTGGCGTTCCTGTCGTTCGGCTCGGGCCCCGCGCACGCACGACGCGTGAGCGAGACCACCATCCAGCATGACGACGGCACGGCCTCCAAGCGCATCGAGATCAACGGCAAGACCATGTCGGTGACGGTCACGCACGCCGACAGTGCCGGGCACCGCGACAGCTCGAGCATCGACATCGGCGGCGAGTTCGATGGCGCGGGCATCCGTGTGCGCGGCGATGGCAACAACCTGGTGCGCCTGTTCTCGGACGTACGCGTGGGCCCTGACGAGCGCGTCGATGGCGACGTCGTGGCCGTGTTCGGTTCGGTGCGCGTCGAGGGCGAGGTCACCGGCTCCGCGGTGGCCGTGTTCGGTTCGCTCGACCTGCGCCGCGGCGCCATGGTGCGCGGCGATGCGGTGGCGGTCGGCGGCCCGCTGCATCAGGGCGAGGGCGCTCATGTCTCGGGTGAGGCGGTGCAGGTCGGATTCTCGCCCCTCACGCTGGGCCTGCCCGGGCTGCCCGTGGTGCTCGCCACCATCGTGCTCGGCTGGCTGGTGTCGCTGTTCTTCGGTTGGATCGCTGCCGCGCTGTTCCCGGGCCGGCTCGCGCGCATCGCCATCACGTCATCGCGCCGCACGGCGGCCTCGCTCGCGATCGGGGTCCTGTCCGGGCCGCTCGTGCTCATGGCCGGCGTGCTGCTGCTCGTGACCGTGATCGGTATCCCGGTCGCGATCCTCACGCCGTTCGTGTACGTAGGCGTGGTGTACGCCGGCCAGCTGGCGGCGACCTACGTGCTCGGCTGCAAGCTCACGGGCCGTCGGCTGGGCGAGGGCAGCGCCACCATGCCACTCCTGTCCGGCTCGCTGCTCGTGGCCTCGATCTTCTTCCTGGGCTCGATCCTGTGGGAGACGCCCGGCCTCGTGCGCACGGTCGCGCTGTTCTTCATGTTGGTGGGCCTGCTGCTCGTGGTCGGCCTGTCCTTGATCGGCACCGGCGCCTTCCTGCTGTCGCGGGCCGGCAGCAGGCCGCGCGACATCGGCGCTGACGCACCGGCGGCCGCACCGGCGAGCGCCCCCGGGGCGCCCGCGGTCGGCTGACCCGCCCGCCGCGCTGTCCTCCGACGCCCCCGCGCCACGCGCGGGGGCGTTCTGCCATCCCGCGTCGTTGAGGGCCGCGAACAGCCGCCCTGGGGCCGCCCACCCAGCGTCGGGGCGCGGATGGGGGAACTGCCCCGCGGCCGCGCGCTGGAGCACTCGAGGGCCACCCGAATGGCTTGTGGTGACCACCATAAGCTGTTGTAATGCAGTCGCTTATGGCTGCGTTGCAGCGCGCACGAGGACCCCGGAACCGTGCTGGCGGTGGCACGTTCGTCGCCTTAGTGTATGGGTATGAGCCTCCGCCACCACACCCGTCACGGCCTCGCGGCCCTCGCTGCGCTCACGCTGATCCCCGCTCCGGCGGCGGCCAGCGAGCTGCGTGCGCAGGCGCTCACCGTGTCCGGCATCGTGGTGCACGACGCCACCGAGACGCTGCGCGACTTCTGCCGCACCGAGGACGGCAAGCTCTACCTGGTGCTGCCGGGCGGCTCGCGCTGGGAGCTGGTCACCTCGACCACTGACCCGGTCATCTCGAATCCCGGCGACGGCAGCTTCCATGTGTACGAGCCGGCCGAGGTGGCTTCGGCGCTGTCGCAGGTCCAGTACCCGCTGCGCACGGTGTCCGCCGAGGTGTTCATCCTGCCGTTCCCGCGCCGCGAGAGCCTCGAATCCGCCGCCGGCCCTGGCCTGATCCTGCTGTCGCCCGGTGTGCGCACGCTGTCGCGCGAACACCAGCATTCGGAGTTCGTGCACGAGCTGGGCCACGTGGTGCAGTACGCGATCATGCCCGACCGCGACGCGGCCGCCTGGACCACCTACATGAAGCTGCGCGGCCTGGACGCCAGCGCGCACAGCGCCGGCTCGGCGCACGCGAACCGCCCGCACGAGATCTGGGCCGAGGACTTCCGCGCGCTGTTCGGTGGCTCGGTCGCCAACGCCGCCGGCACGATCGAGAACGCCGAGCTCGCTTACCCCACGCAGGTGGCCGGGCTCGACCAGTTCATGCAGGAGGTCGCCATCGAGGCGATCGCCAGCGCCAGCGACCGCATCATGACCGGCACCGTGGCGCACGGTGCGCTCAGCTTCACGCGTATGGGCACGCGCGCAGCGGTGCTCGACGTGTACGACGCCTCGGGCCGCCGCATCGCCAGCCTGGAGCCCCGCGTCGGCGAGGCCGGCGTGGCGTGGAACTGGGACGGCACCGATCGCGCGGGTCACCCGGTGCAGGGCGCGGTGCTGTTCGCGCGCGCCCGCGACGGCCAGGGCGGTACGGCCCGCGTCGTGATGGTGCGGTAGCCCAGCTAGCGCGACACCGCCGGCACGTTGGCCGGCGTGAAGTCCGTGCTGATGAGCCGCGAGCGCTCGTCGCCGAAGCCCGCGAAGTTGCGCGCCGCCTCGAACATCGAGCGCGGCAGCGCGGTGAACACGCCGAAGCCCGAGCGCTGCTTCTCGCGCACCTCGCCCGACAACCACACCTCGACCTCCTCCACGTCCTCCACGTTGAGCGGCTTGAGCGACGCGCTCACCACCACGTAGCACGCGGTCTGGTTGGGGATGCGGTCCAACGAGCCGACCGGCAGCACCAGCGTGCGCTCGAGCGCGGTCTGCAGCGAGTCGAGCGAGTGCACCAGCAATGCGGTGCCGCCCGGGCGCTCGAGCCGCCAGGTGTTGCCCCAGACGTCGTAGCGCAGCCGGAAGTTGGCATCCACGGCGCGCTCCATGCGATCGAACCAGCCATTGCGGCGCCGCCACAACTCGGCGTGCAGCGTGAGCGTGGCGGGCATGCCGCGTTCCAGGCTCTTGGCCACCCGTGGTTCGATGGGCTGCTCCAGCCGCAGTTCGACCCACAACTGGTTGCCGGCATCGCGCGTCGGTCGGATGGCGGTGAGCTGGAACGCGCGCGCCATGGGAGCCGCGAGGGTCAGCAGCACCAGCGCACACGGCACGGCCGCACGACATCGCGCGAGCGAAGCCGTGAAGTGGCGCAGGAAGCCTGCGTTACGGCGGTGGCGGCGGGGGAGCGGTGAGCGGCTGGTTCCTCTCCGCCTTGGCGCTACTGGGTTTGATGCGGCGAAGGGCCTGTTCGGGTCGCACTGATCTGGCCTAAGTCGGTGCAGGAAAGGGCGTCGGGAGGGGAAATTGTTCCCCGAACAAAACACTTGCGCCACCCCCGGCGAAACGTATCCATGGCCGTTCGGTTTAGCGCCCGGATGGTGGAATTGGTAGACACGCAGGTCTCAGAAGCCTGTGCCTAAGCATGACGGTTCGAGTCCGTCTCCGGGCAAATCTCAAAAAGAATCAGGTACTAAACGCTCCGGC
>JBEBGT010000297.1:0-4819 GCA_040081365.1 Candidatus Eiseniibacteriota bacterium
CGGCCCAGGCGGGCCCGCGGCTCGGTGGCCATGAACGGATTGGCGTAACAGAGTCTCGCCGCCTGCTGCTGGATCGCGGCCAGCTGCGCGCCGCGCCCCGTGGTGTCGGGCCGCGCCAGTGCTCGGCGCAGGGAATCCACGCGCGCACGGCCCGTGACGGACGTGTCGCGCCGCGCCAGGGCCAGCAGCGAGTCGCGCATGACCATCGTGCGGCGCAGCGAGTCCGGCAGGTGGCTGTAGCGCCACTGCGACGGGTTGCCCACCGGGGTGGCGGGCGCGTTCGCACCCGGACCGAAGCGCACCGCGCCCGGCTCGGCAATGCTGGCTTCCTTCTTCTTCCCCAAGCCGGGCGTGCCGGCAGGCGGCTCGGTGAGCGACTCGTCGGCCGGATCGAGCACCGGCTTGGAGGCCACCTTGGGCGCCACGATCAGGTTCTCGGGCACGGTCACGCCCTCGGACTCCAGATAGTCGCGCGCCGCCAACTGGGCCTCGGTGGCCGGGAACTCGCGCACCACCTTCCAGAACAACGAGTCGGCG
Source organism: Candidatus Eiseniibacteriota bacterium (assembly GCA_040081365.1). Lineage (GTDB taxonomy): Bacteria > Eisenbacteria > RBG-16-71-46 > RBG-16-71-46 > RBG-16-71-46 > JAIOPA01. The sequence continues at coordinate 538 of JBEBGT010000297.1, forward strand.
GCCTGCTTCTGGCCCAGCTTGCGCGCCAGCACCCAAGCCTGCGCGTTCAATGCTCGCGCGCGGGTCGCAGCCACGGTGTCGGAGTCGGCGATGGCGCGGTACTCCTGCACCGCGCGCTCGGGCTTGTCCTGGCCGAACAGGAACAGCTCGGCGACCAAGAATCGCGATTCGGCCTTGCGCGCCACGGAATCGGCGCCGCCGGCCGTACGGAAGCGCTCGATGCGGTCCAGGTTCTCCAGCCGCTGGTCGGCCTGCTGCGCGAACTGCGACATGCCGATCTGTTCACGCACCTTGGGGTACTCGGTGCGCGCGCGCGCGAAGTCGTTGGCGCCCGTCTCGTAGGCGTACGCGATGCGGTACTGCGCCTCGGCGGCCAGCTGCGAGCGCGGGTAGTCGGCGAGCACGGACTTGTAGAACTCGACCGCCGGATCGATGCGCCCGGCCAGCAGCTCCACGCCGCCCATGCGCAGCGTGAGCCTGCCGTAGACCTCCTGTGCGGGCGTGCGGATGACCGCGGCCGGCGGCGGCTGAGGCGGCAAAGTGCCGTTGGCGTTCGGCGTCGAGGCCACACGCGGCGGCACGGGAATGGGCGGCGGCGGCACCGTGTGCGAGCGCGCGTCGCGCAACGTCGCGCGGGCCTGCTCGTAATCGCGGTTGGATTCGAGGCAGTCCACCTCGCGCAGCAGGAATTTGAGCCGTTCGTCGTCGGTGAGCGCGCGCAAGCCGAGCACGTGGAAGTCGGCCTGGGCGCCCGCCCAGTCGCGCTGCTGGTAGCGCGCCTCGGCCCGCTGGCGCAGCGCACGGTCCTGCAACACGTGACCGCGGAACTTGTCGAGGATCTGCCCCGCGGATTCGGCGGCCTCGCGGTAGCGCTGCAGCGACATGAGCGCCTTGGAGCGCTCGTACCACGCGTACGGCACCAGCACGTGCTTGGGCGCCTGCACCAGGAACTCGTCGAACGACGTCACCGCCAGCTCGTGCTTGCGCGCCGCGCGGTACGACAGCCCCAGGAAGAACTCGGCATCGGGGCGCAGTTCACTGTTCGGGAAGCGTTCCCTGAACTCCTCCAGCATCGTGACCGCCTTCAGCGGGTCATCGGTGCCGATCAGCGTGCGCGCCCACATGAGCCAGGCGTCGTCGACGTACTTGGACTTGGGGTACACCCCCAGCAGCTTCTTGGAGTACTCCCCCGACTTGGTGTAGTTCGTGCGCTGCGTGGTGCTCTCGCGATCGACCTCGTACGGCTGGCCGTCGGTGGCCTTGAGGTAGTACTTCCGCGCCAGGTAGAACGTGTTGTAGTACGCGCACGACGCGGTGAACCCGAGCAACACGAGGCCGAAGAGAGCCGCGCGTAGCCCGCGCGCACCCCACCGGCCGGTCGGAGCGTGGCTCACCGGTCCCCCTGCTGCCGCGCATCGCACCGGTTCCGGCGTGCGTGCGTCACCGCGGATCGCGTCACGAGCACTCCCTCAGAGACACTCCTGAAGACTGGTCACGTCGAGCGGGCCGCCGCGCACGGCTTCGAGTCCGGCCACCGTCACCTGGGCACCGGCCAGCGTGGTCACCACCGGCACGCCCATGGCCACGGCACGCTCGCGGATCGCCTTCTCATCGTACTCCGAGGCGCGCCCGAGCGGCGTGTTGATGACCATCTGGATCTCCCCGTTCTCGATCAGGTCGGCCACATGCGGCCGGCCCTCGTGCACCTTGAACACCTCGCGCACCGGGATGCCGTTCCGGCTCAGGAACCGGGCGGTGCCGCGGGTCGCCACCAGTCCATACCCCAGTTCGACCAATTTCTTCGCCATGAACGTGATGGCGCGCTTGTCGTCGTCCCGGACGGACAGCAGCACATTACCCGACGCCGGCAGGGCCTCGCCGGCCCCCAGGTGCGCCTTGGCAAGGGCGCGGCCGAAGTCGAGGTCGCGCCCCATGACCTCGCCGGTCGACTTCATCTCGGGGCCCAGCAGGGCGTCCTCGCCCGGGAAGCGGCTGAACGGCAGCACCGGCCGCTTCACACTGATCATGCGCGGGTCGGTCTCGGCCGGGCGGATGTCGGAGAGCCGTTCGCCCGCCATGACGCGCGCCGCGAGCCGGGCCAGCGGGATGCCCACCGCCTTCGACACGAACGGCACCGTGCGCGAGGCCCGCGGGTTGGCCTCGAGCACGAAGATCTCGCCCATGCGCACGGCGTACTGCACGTTCATGAGCCCGCGCACACCCAGCGCGCGCGCCAGCTTGGCGGTGATCGCCCGCACCTCGGCCACCGTGGACTCGCCCAGCGTGAACGGCGGGATCACGCACGTGGAGTCACCCGAGTGGATGCCGGCCTCTTCGATGTGCTCCATGACCGCGCCCACCAGCACCGTCTCGCCATCGGCCACGGCGTCGACGTCCACTTCGAGCGCGCCCTGCAGGAACTTGTCGATCAGCACCGGCTCGTCCACCGACACCAGCGCTTCACGCGTGAGCCATTCCTGGAGTTCGTCGCGGTCGTACACGATGCGCATACCGCGCCCGCCCAGCACGTACGACGGCCGCACCAGCACCGGGAACCCGAGCTGCTCGGCGAACGTGAACGACTCCTCGTGCGTCGAGGCGATGCGCGACTCGGGTTGCTTCAAGCCCAACTGGGTCACCAGGTCGCGCCAGCGCGAGCGGTTCTCGGCCAGGTCGAGCCCGTCGTACGAGGTACCCAGGATCGGCACGCCCGCCTCGTGCAGCGCGCGCGCCAGCTTGAGCGGCGTCTGGCCGCCCAACTGCACGATCACGCCCGCCGGCTGCTCGCGATCGACGATGTTCAAGATGTCTTCCGCGGTGAGCGGCTCGAAGTAGAGCCGGCTCGACACGTCGTAGTCGGTACTCACGGTCTCGGGGTTCGAGTTCACGAGCAGCACGTCGAAGCCGCGGCCCTTGAGTTCGAGCGCCGCCTGCACGCAGCAGTAATCGAACTCCAGCCCCTGCCCGATGCGGTTGGGGCCCGAGCCGATGATCAGGATGCGCGGCCGCGTGGCCTCCGGCACCTCGCACTCGTCTTCATAGGTGGAGTAGAAGTACGGCGTCTCGGCCTTGAACTCGGCGCCGCACGTGTCCACGGCCTTCATGACCGGCTTGATGCCCGCCGCCAGCCGGCGCGTGCGCACTGCCATCTCGGGCAGCCCCAGCCGCGCACCCAGATGGCGGTCCGAGAACCCCATGCGCTTGGCCGCACGGATTGTGTCGTCATCCCACTTCGCCCCGCGCAGCTCACGGTCGAAGTCCGTGATGCGCTTCATCTGGTGCAGGAACCACGGGTCGATGCCCGTGAGCGTGGCCAGGCTGCGCGGCAGCTCACCGGCCGCCAGCGCGCGGAACAGGTCGCGCAGCCGCTCGGGCGACGGCTCGCCGATGGCGTGCTGCAGCGCTTCGAGGTCGGCGGCCGCCACCGGGTCGGGCAGCGTGTCGCCGCCCTTGGACTCGAGCGCGCGCCAACCCTTCAACAGGGCCTCGGGGAACGTGCGGCCGATGGCCATGACCTCGCCCACCGACTTCATGCGCGTGCCCAGCCGGCGGTCGGTGACGCGGAACTTCTCGAACGCCCACTTGGGGATCTTCACCACGCAGTAGTCGAGCGACGGCTCGAAGCACGCCGGCGTCTTCTTGGTGATGTCGTTGGGGATCTCGTCGAGCGTGAGTCCCACCGCCAGCATGGCGCTGATCTTGGCGATCGGGAACCCGGTGGCCTTGCTGGCCAGCGCCGAGCTGCGCGACACGCGCGGGTTCATCTCGATCACGATCATCTCGCCCGTGCCCGGATGCACCGCGAACTGGATGTTGCAACCGCCGGCCTCGATCTTGATCTCGCGGATGATGCGCAGCGAGGCGTCGCGCATGATCTGGTAGCAGCGATCCGAAAGCGTCTGCGCCGGCGCCACCGTGATGCTGTCGCCCGTGTGCACGCCCATGGGATCGAAGTTCTCGATGGAGCACACGATGACCACGTTGTCGTGGCCGTCGCGCATGACCTCGAGCTCGTACTCCTTCCAGCCCAGCAGGCACTCCTCGATGAGAATGCTGCCGTTGGGGCTGGCCGCGATGCCGATGCGCGCCGCCTCACGCAGGTGGCGACGGTCGTGCACGAGGCCCGAGCCCTGCCCGCCCAGCGTGAACGACGAGCGAATGACCAGCGGGTAGCCCAACTGTTCGCCCAGTGCCACGGCATCGGCCACGGTGGTGGCGTAGCCGCTCTTCGGCAGCCGCATGCCCGCGCGCTGCATGGCCTGCTTGAACCTGTCTCTTATAC
>JBEBGT010000298.1:0-4809 GCA_040081365.1 Candidatus Eiseniibacteriota bacterium
GCCCATGCCGGGGCCCGCGCCCTTGGGTGGAGTCGCGCTGCCCATGTCCGGGTCGGAATCCGAGATGCCGTTGCTGGCGAGCAACACCGCGGGATCGAGCGCCGCCGGTGCCGGTCCGGCATTCGCGCCCATCGGCCCGCCGCTCATGCTCCGGCTCGCCTTGCCCGCGGTCGAGTGGATCGGCACCAGCACCTGGCGCAAGCTCTCGACGTCCTGCCGCAACGACGAGGGGTAGCGCACGTTGATCGTGAAGCGCTGCCGGCCCTCGACGGTGACCTCGATGGGCTCACCGCCGATCGCGGCCTCGATCACGTCCTGCACGTCGCCCAACGTGAGCCCGTAGCGCGCCAATGCCTCGCGGTCGGGCACGATGTCCACGTAAAGCCCGCCGGTGTTGCGGTCGGAGTACACGCTGCGCGTGTGCGGCACGGCGGCCAGCGTGTGTTCGAGCTCGGTGCCGATGCGCTCGATCTGCACCAGGTCGGGTCCGAACACCTTCACGCCGATCGGCGTGCGCACGCCGGTCGACAGCATGTCGATGCGCGTCTTGATGGGCATGGTCCAGGCATTGGTCCAGCCCGGCAACCGCACCGTGCGGTCGAGGTCGGCCACCAGCTCGTCCCAAGTCATGCGCGTCTGGTCGGGCCACAGCACACGCAACGCCGGCTGGGTCCACCCCGGCGCGTGCGCGGACCACCAGCGCGTGTGGTGCATCATGCGCCACTGCTCGCGCGGCTTCAGCTTCACCACGGTCTCGACCATCGACAGCGGCGCCGGGTCCGTGGCGGTATTCGAGCGGCCGGCTTTGCCGAACACACGCTCGACCTCGGGGAACGCCTGGATCATCTGGTCCTGGATCTGCAGGCTGCGCTTGGCCTCCTCGATACTCAGGTTCGGGAAGGTCGTCGGCATGAAGAGCAGGTCGCCCTCCTGCAGTGGCGGCATGAACTCGTTGCCGAGCCGCGCCGCCATGGGCACCGCCGACAACACAGCCGCGAGCCCGATGGCGATGGTGGTGCGCGGGTTCTTGAGCGCCACCCAGGCGAACGGCCGGTACACGGCGATGAGGGCGCGCGACACCGGATGCTCGCTCTCGTGCCGGATGCGGCCGCGCACGAAGAACGTCATGAGCGCCGGCGCCAGCGTCACGGAGACGAGCGCCGCGAACGCCATGGCGAACGTCTTGGTGAACGCCAGCGGCTTGAACAGCCGGCCAGCCTGGCCGTTGAGCGCGAAGATGGGCAGGAACGCCACGGTGATGATGAGCAGCGAGAAGAAGATCGGCGGCCCGACTTCCTTGGCTGCGTCGATCACGACACGCGTGCGGTCGGCGCCGGGCGGTGCCGACTCCAGATGCTTGTGCGCGTTCTCGACCAGCACGATGGCCGCATCGACCATGGCGCCGATGGCGATGGCGATGCCGCCCAGGCTCATGATGTTGGAGTTGATGCCCAGCAGGTGCATGGGCACGAACGCCAGCGCCACCGCCACCGGCAGCGTGAGCACCGGCACCAGCGTGCTGCGGAAGTGCAGCAGGAAGATGAAGATGATCAGGCTGACGACGATGGCCTCTTCGATGAGCGTGTGCTTCAGGGTCTCCACGGCACGCGAGATGAGTGCCGAGCGGTCGTACACCGTCTTGAGTTCCATGCCCTCGGGGAACGAGGGTTTGAGCTCGTCCAGCTTCTTCTTGACGCGCGCGATGACCTGGTCGGCGTTCTCGCCGTAACGCATGACGATGGTGCCGCCCACCGCCTCGCCGATGCCGTCGAGCTCGGACACGCCGCGCCGGATGTCGGGGCCGAACGACACGCGCCCCAGGTCGGTGACGCGGATCGGCGTGCCCGACCGCCGGTCCACACCGACGGCGATGCTGCGCAGGTCCTCGAGCGAGCGGATGTAGCCGCGCCCTCGCACGAAGTACTCGCGCCCCGACATCTCGATCACGCGGCCGCCGACCTCGCGATTGCTGCGCCGGATCGCCGCGGTGACCTCGGCCACCGACAGCCCATACGCGTGCAGCCGCGCCGGATCGACCTCGACCTGGTACTGGCGTTCGTAGCCACCGACCGAGGCGACCTCGGCCACGCCGGGCACGCTCGCCAGCGCATAGCGCAGGTGGAAGTCCTGGAACGCGCGCAGTTCCGCCAGGTCGTGCTTACCGCTCTTGTCGATGAGCGCGTATTGGTACACCCAGCCCACCGCCGAGGCATCGGGGCCCAGTGTGGGCGAGACGTTGTCGGGCAGCCGCGACCGGATGGTGCTCAGGTACTCGAGCACGCGACTGCGCGCCCAGTACAGGTCGGTGCCCTCCTCGAAGATCACGTAGATGAAGCTCATGCCGAACATGCTCTGGCCACGCACCGCGGTCACCTTGGGCGCGGCGAGCAGGCTCGAGACGATCGGGTACGTGACTTGATCCTCGACCAGATCGGGGCTGCGCCCCATCCATTCCGTGTAGACGATGACCTGCGGATCACTCAGGTCGGGGATCGCGTCCAGCGGCACGCGGCGCATGACGAGCACCGCGCCCACGAACGCGATCACCGACAGCAGGATGACCAGCATGCGCCGGGTCGCGCACCATTCGATGACCTTGGCGATCATGGCGGCCTCAGTGCTGGTGCGGCGGCGGCGTGCCGCTCGAGGGAGGGACCGCGCCCTTGGCCGTCTCGGCACCGCCGTTGATGCCGGCGATGGCCGCCTTCAGCCGGCTCTCGGAGTCGATCAGGAACGAGGCGCTGGCGACGACCGTGTCGCCGAACGCCAACCCGCGCAGCACGGTGACCTTGTCGCCGTCTCCACGCCCGGTCCACACCCGGCGCGGCTCGTAGCGGCCGTCACCCCGAGCGAGGAACACGTACGACACCTCGCCTGTGTTGATCACCGCCTCGGACGGCACCATGAGCGCGGGAACGCCCTTGCGCGAGGCCACGTCGACCTGGCCGTACATGCCGGGGCGCAGCATACCGTCGCGGTTGTCGAGCGTGAGCCGGGCCTTGAGCGTGCGCGTCTCGCTCGAGACGGTGGGATAGATGAAGTCGATGGCACCATTGAACACGCGGCCCGGCAGACCGTCGGCCGTGAAACGCGCCCGGTCGCCCACCCGCACGCGGCCCATGTCGATCTCGTACAGGTCGAGCAGCACCCAGACGCGCGACAGATCGGCGATCGTGAACAGCGGCGTGTCGGCGCCCACGTACTGGCCCTCGACCACGTTGCGCTCGAGCACCGTGCCCGTGACCGGCGACTTGAGCGCCAGGCGCGACGACGGCGTGCGCTCGCGTTCGAGCCGCGCGACTTCGTCGTCCGGCACGCCCAGCAGCCGCAACCGCTCGCGCGAGGCGTCGTGCGCACCGGCATCGTGCCCGGCCATCCCCTGCCCATCTCCAAGCGCGATCAGGTACTCCTGCTCGCTCTGGTGCAGCTCGGGGCTGTACAACGACAGCATGGGCTGGCCCGCGCGCACGGACTCGCCCGTGCGGTTCATGGCCACGCTCTGCACCCAGCCCGACACGCGCAGCTGCACGCGCCGCAGCCGCGACTCGTCCGGGGACACGAAGCCCACGAGTGGCGCGCCGTCGCCGAGCGACCCGCGCTGGACCGTGGCCCGCCGCACGCCGAGCAATTGCGTTCGTGCGGCCGGGATCTGCACGGTCACGAGCCCGGGCACGTCGCCCGCGTGCGTATCGTGGCTGCGGCCGTCCTCGGGCTCCACCGCCTCGAGCTTCATGCCGCAGATCGGGCAGTCGCCGGCCTTGTCGCTGGTGTAGTTGGGATGCATCGGACAGCGGTACAGCGTGGCGGAGGTGTGCTTGGCGCGGGCCGCGTCGGGATCGCGGTGCAGGCCCACCTGCCACGCCACCCAGCTCGCGATCGAGATGAGAGCCAACAGCGACAAGCCCGCGAACAGCACCCAACGCACGGTGTTCATGAACGCCGCGCCCGGGGGGGGCTGGTGCATGCCGGAACCCGGCTCGTGGGACATGGTCATCGTGCCGACCTTTCCTGGGGTGTGGGGACCGCCGTGCTGCGCGCCTCGGGCGCGCGCATCCCGAACAGCTCGGGGCGCGCGGTCACCGCGAGCAGCCGGGCGAGCGTGCGCGCGAGCTGCTGGCGGGCACGCGACACATCGAGTTCCTCGCTGTAGCTGGCGTGCGCCGAGTCGAACACGCCGGTGAGGTCGGTGCTACCCGCCTCGTACGAACTCCACGCGGCGGCCAGAGCGCGCTGTTGTGCCACGAGCACGGTGTCGCGCAGCAGCGCCACCGTGCGGCGTGCGGCCTCGGCCTGGGCACGAAGCGCACCCAGTTCGGCGGCGAGCGCCAGCGCCTCGGCCTGCTGCTCGGAGGCCGCAGCGTCGGCCATCGCGTTCATCTCGGCGGCGTCCGCACCTTGGCGCGCGCCCGTCCCGATCGGAAGCATGAGCCCGACACCAGCGCTCCACATGTTGTCCTGCGGCACGGCTGGCAACGGCATGCCATCGGCCATCGCGCCGCCGTCGAGCGCGCTGCGGAACCCGTACGACGCGCGCACCGTGAGCTCGGGCCATGCCATGCGCTGCATCGAACGGGCCCGCACCCGCCGCGCGGCCGTGCGGCTCGCGGCGGCGCGCACGCGCGGATGTGCAGCCACGGCGTCCTGCCACGCCGCGGCGTCGTCGCTCGTGGACGGCTCGGGCGGCGCTTCGATGGCGTCGCTCGCGGGCCACTCGCTCAGCCCGCGCAGTGCGGCCAGCTGCTGGAGCGCACTCTGCCGTTCGGCGGCGAACGTCACGCCATCGGCCACGATGCGCGCCCGTTCCGCCTC
>JBEBGT010000299.1:0-4806 GCA_040081365.1 Candidatus Eiseniibacteriota bacterium
GCCTCGATCACGCGGTGACCGTCCAGTTCCAGGGTGCGACGCACGAGTCCGCGCACCACGGACTCGTCCTCGACCACGAGAAGGGTGGCCGTACGCACGCCGCTCACCGGGGCGCCGTGCGGGACCACGACCTCGGGGGGCGTGGCCACGTTGGGCAGCGCGATCCAGAACGTGGTGCCCGTGCCCTCGCTGCTCTCGAACCACACCGCGCCACCGCTCTGCTTGACGATGCCGTACACGGTCGAGAGCCCGAGCCCGGTGCCCTCGCCCGGTGCCTTGGTGGTGAAGAACGGATCGAACGCGCGCGTCTGCACATCGGGGTTCATACCGGCGCCGGTGTCGCGCACGCTCAACAAGGCCGCGGGGCCGGGCAGGCGCTCGCGGTCGGGGTGCGACGGTGTGCCGCCCGGCGTGAGCGTGGTGGCCAGCGTGAGCGTGCCGCCACCGCGCATGGCGTCGCGCGCGTTGACCGCCAGGTTCAACAGCACCTGTTCGAGCTGGCTGCGGTCGACGCGCACCCAGCACGGGCCGTCGTGGTGCTCGATCACCAGGCGGATGTCCTCGCCGATCAGCCGGCGCAGCATGTCGCCCATCTCGTCGACGACGGCCGCCAACTCGAGCACCTGGGGCGACAACACCTGCTGGCGGCTGTAGGCCAGCAACTGACGCGTGAGCCCCGAGGCCCGGTTGGCCGCGTCGACGACCTGCGCGGCATAGGCGCGCTCGGGCGTGCCCGCGGCCGCGCTGCCGTGGATCGTGTCGGCATAGCCCAGGATCACGGTGAGCAGGTTGTTGAAGTCGTGCGCCACGCCGCCGGCCAGCTTGCCCACGGCCTCCATCTTCTGCGACTGGCGGAACTGTTCTTCGAGTTCCTTGCGCGCGGTGATGTCGGCGATGGCCCCGTCGTGGTGCGTGATCTCGCCGTCCGCCCCGCGCACGGCCGTCACCGACAGCAGGCCCCAGAACGTGCCGCCATCGGCGCGCCGGAACCGCAGTTCCTCGTTGCGCCAGGCACCGGTGCGGGCGAACGAACGCGCCGCCAGGTCGCGCCACACCGGATCGTCCACGGCCTCGGCGAGCGAGCGCCCGATCACGGCCTGCGGGGCGTCGTAGCCCAGGAGCCGCGCCAGCGCCTCGTTGACGTACACCAGTTCGAGCGCCGGCGTGGCGCGGAACAGCCCTTCCTTCACGTTACGATTGAGCGAGGCGAGCAGGTCCTCGCTGCGGCGCAGGGCTTCGACGCGGTTCTCGCGGTCCAAGACGATGCCCGCGAGCGCGGCCGCGCGTTCGGCCAGCTCCAGCTCGGCGGGTTCGGGCGGGCGCGGCGCGGAATGGTGCGTGGTGAACGTGCCCAGCACACCGCCGGTGGCATCCTTGATGGGGATCGACCAGCAGGCGTGCAGACCATAGGGCTCCAACTGCGCGTAGAGCGGCGCACAGCGCGGGTCCCCCGCCAACTCCGGCGTGATGACCCGGCGTCCCTGATACGCCGCCAGCGCGCACAGCCCGGCGTCCGGCCCGACCCGGACGCTCTCGATGACCGCGTGGTAGCCCGGTGAGAGCGAGGGCGCCATGGCCACGCGCAGGCCGTCGCCTTCGAGCATCAGCACCGCGCAGCGGCTGCCGGGCAGCAGCCGTTCGATGCCGGTGACGAGTTCGGCCAGCACCTCGCCGCGCAGGTGCCCCGAGGCCACCAGCGCCAGTACGCGCGCCTCGAACTCGCGCGTGCTCTCGGCCCACTTGCGGTCGGTGATGTCGCGCACCACGGCCAGCACCTCGAGTTCGCCGTTCGGCACGCAGCGCGCCTCACGATACCGGTGCCTGCCCTGCACCTCGAGATCATACTCGAGCGTGGCGGCCTCGCCGCGCTCGAACGAGGCCAGGATCGCGCTCTTGATGTCGGCGTGGCGCTCGGGCGGGAAGAACTCGTACATCGAGCGCCCGATGAACGCCGCGGGCGGCAGCGGGGACTCGATGCCCGGCGGCACGAACACCTCGAGGCAGATGCCCTCGCGGTCGAGCCGGTACAGGATGTCGGGCAGCGCGGACTGCAGGGCCACGCGCAGCTCGTCGCTGCGCGCCCCGCGCGCCTGCGCCGTCTCGCGTTCAGCGGTCAGGGCGCCGGCCGTGAGCGGAATGGCGACGAACGATAGTTCGAACAACTGGATCACCACGTGGCGCTCGTCAGCGCCCAGGCCGATGAACGGACCCACGCCGCGCGTGGTGGCCATGGCCACCGTGATGGCCGCGAGCGAGCCCGCGAGCGTGGCGCCGCGCACCCCGAAGCGCACGGCGGCGTAGAGCACCACGATGAGCACCAGGTTCAGCCACAGTACGCCGGTCACGCCGGTCGGCACCTGCGACATGGCCACGAACGTGAGCGTCGGGATCCCCACGATGGCGAGCAACGTACCGAGAACGAACCGCGCGTCGAGTGCATCGCGCCGCAACTCGGACCAGTGCACCACCACCGGGACCACCGTGAGCAGGCCGAGTGCATTCATGCGCCACCAGCCGTCCCAGCCCGCGTAGAACGGCGCGTGGCTCCAGAACAACGAGCGCCCGATCCACGAGAACGCGATACTCGCGAGTGGCGCGATGGACGCCGCTGCGAGCAGGGCGCCGACGTCGCGCAGCCGCGCCTGCGAGGCGCGGAAGTCGAGCCGGCGCAGCACGAGCGCGCCCACCAGCGCTTCGGCGCCGCTGCCGAACGCCGCAGGCACCGCCATGCCGGGGTCATAGCCGATCAGGAACCGCTGCAGCAGCGTGCAGGCCGCCACGACAAATGCCGCGCGCAGCCCCAGCAACCACACACCCGCCACCGCCACGCCAGTCGGCATCCAGATGATGGCCTGGGTGATGACGTCGCTCGGCGCCTCACGGATCGAGGCCGCGATGATCACGCACGCGCCGAACGCGGCGTAGCGGCCCAGGGTCAGTAAGCGCGGCGGGACCATGCGGCGAGCATCCTCGGAGGAGTGGGCCGGGACGACGAGCGGGGGCTCGGGACGAAGGCCGCGATGTTACCGCACGGCCGCGCACTGCGCAGGCGAGATTCACGGCCGCGGTCACGTCCGCGCGGGCCGCCCGCGACCGGTCTACGCCGCGCTGCGCCGTGCGCGCGGCGGCAGGCCCGGCAACCGCGGTCCGCGCGGGGCGCGCACGCGCTCGTACAGCGACTCGGTGTCGAACACCGCGCGCTCGAGCTCGTGGCGTTCGATCGCGGCCAGGCGTGCCTGCTCGCCCATGGCGGCACGCGCGGCGTCGTCCCCCAGCACCAGTGCCACGGTGTCGGCGAACAAGCCCGTATGCGCGGCGTTCACCAGCAGGCCCGCGCGGCCTTGATCGAGGAACGCCGGCATGGTGCCGTCCACATGGCCCACCACCGGCAGCCCCGCGGCCAGTGCCTGCAGCACACCCAGGCCGATTGGATCGGGTCCCAGGCCGGGTGCGAGGCCCACATCGACGCTCGCCAACAGCGCCGGCAGGTCGGTGCGCGCGACGCGTGGCAGCAGCGTGATCTGCTTCGCCACGCCCAGTTCCCTCGCCTCGGCGAGCAGGGTGTGCCCGGCATCGGGATTCCCGGGGTCGGTGCCCGCCACCACCATCTCGACGCCCGGCACGCGCGCGTGCAGCGCGATCAACAGGTCGAGTACGCGATGCCCGCCGCGCGCCGGCGTGGGCGGGCCCAGCAGCAACACGCGCGGGTGCGAGCGGTCGGCGCTCAAGGAGGCGACTTCGGGTGCCAGCGGTGCGGACGGCGACTGCGTGAAGCGCGCGGTGTCGACGCCCACGGGCAGCAGCGCCACACCACGGCCCAGCGCCAGCGTGGCGCGGTCGCGCACGAAGCCCGAGTGCGCCACCACGCGATGCCCGGCGCGCGCCAGCTGCATGAGCGGTTCCATCGCGCGCAGGTGCGAGTGCCCGGCACAACTGCCGCAGGGTGCGACCGGGAAGTGCTGCTCGCAGGCCGAACCGCGCGGGCGCATCACGAGGTCGCCGAGCGGACACAGCGGCGACCAGTCCAAGAGGTCGATCAGCAGCGGTGTGCCGTGCAACGCCGCCACCACCTCGGGTGCGAGCGGGCCGGTGACGGCCACGTGCACGAGGTCGGGTTCCTGCGCGAGCGCGTTCTTCACCGCCACGGCGAGTGCGTCGGGACGCGGCCGCCACACGGCCACTCCCGGCGGATCGTCCGCGGCCTCACCCGGCTCCAGCGGCTCCGTGCACAGCACCATCACACGGTGGCCGCGCGCGGCGAGGCGTGCGGTGAGCTCGTAGGTCCACCCGGCCGCGGCATCGAGCGTCGAAGACTCGAGGCCGCTGGCCAACAACAGCAATTTCAAGCGGCGCGGTCCTCGCCCTCGTCCGTGAGCGGGGGGTCGTACTCGTCCCTGTTGGGAGGCGCCGGCGCGTCGAAGTCGTCGCCGACGATGTCGAACGCCAGGTCGGGCTCGCCGGGGGCGGCCTGCACGGCGTCGAAGCTGTCATCCGCACCGCGCTCGCCCGGGCCTTCCCAGCGGTCGCGCAGATACAGGTTGAGTGCGGCCAGGTCGCGGCGCGCCGGCCGGTGGCCGGGGTGCAGCCACAGCGTGTGCCGCAGCAATCGCACGGCGTCTTCCACCGCTCCGAACTCGAAGCACGACGACGCGGCCAGGTAGTAGAGCCCTGGATCGTGCGGCGACAGCGACATGCCACGAATGGCGCGGGCCAGCGCCTCGCGCGCGTTGCCGTCTTCCAGGGCCGCATGCGCGGCGCGCGACATGAAGCGCGCGGCCTCGGCATCCGGCGGGGTGTCCAAGCCGG
>JBEBGT010000300.1:0-4801 GCA_040081365.1 Candidatus Eiseniibacteriota bacterium
ATGTCTTTCAGGCGACCGACCAGACGGCCGCAGGTCATGGCGTAGAGTTTCACGACCATCGCAGCGTCCTCAGGCGTCGAGCGCCTTCTTCAGCAGCTGCGCCTGCGTCTGCGCATCGGCGAGCAACCGCTGCGTGCCGGCCAACTGGCGCGCGAGTGCTGCCGCCTGCTCCTGGAACCTGGCGAGTGCCGCGCGGTCGACCGCCGGCAGCGTGGTGTTGTTGAGGGCCTCGACCACGAACGTCTGCGGCGTGCCGAGGGCCGTGACCTCGCCGCGCACGCGCTTGGCCATCTGCACCGAGTACATGCCCGGGGCCACCAACGGACCACCACCCGCGTCCTCGAAGTCGCGGCGACGGCGCGGCTCGAGCGAGGCCGGTGCGGGGTCCGGACGGTGGAAGTCCCACGTCACGCGATGCAGCCCCTTGCCCGCCGGCGCGCTCAAGCGGCGCACCACGTTGCCGGCCGCATCGCTCACGGTGAACAGGATCGCCGGGGCCTCCTCGCGCTCTTCGGCACGCACGCTGTCCCACGCCGGGTAGAACGTGTCGCCGCCCGCCTTCTGGATGTCCTTCTCCTTGGCGCGGCGCTGGTCGCGCATCGACTTGTAGCCATCGCGCAGCCAGTACGTGAACGTCGCACCCACCGGCGGGTTCTCGCCCACCCAGAAGCGTGCGCCCTGTTCGGCCTTGCCGCCGCCGCCCATGGGACTCGCGGGCACGTACAGCAGTGCCTTCCGGACGGGCAGCAGCGTGGCCTCGGCCGCGAGCGCCGACTCGCTGGCCAGGTGACGCAACGGCGACAGGTCGTCGAGCACGTAGAAGCCGCGGCTGAACGAACCCACCACCAGGTCGTCCTCGCGGCGCTGGATGGCCAGGTCACGCACGCACTGCACCGGCAGCCCGCCCTTCAACGCGATCCAGCGCTTGCCGTCGTTCGGCGTGAAGAACACGCCGAACTCGGTGCCCACGAACAGCAGGTTCGCATCCTTGCTGTCCTGCACGAACGCGTACACCGAACCATTGGCCGGCAGGTCGCCGGTGATGTTCGTCCACGTGCGGCCCAAGTCCGTGCTCTTCAAGACGTAGGGCTTGAGATCGCCCATCTTGTGGCGGTCGAACGTGGCGTAGATCGTCTTCGCATCGAAGCGCGATGCCACCACGCGCGACACGTAAGCGTACTCGCCGACGCCCGGGAACGTGTCGATGCGGCGCCAGTGGGCACCGGCATCCTCGCTCACCTGCACGAGGCCGTCGTCGGTGCCCACCAGCAGCAGGCCTTCCTTCAAGGGCGACTCGTCGAGCGCCACGATGTTGCCGTAGAAGCTGGTCGAGGCGTTCTTGGCCACGGCGTCGATGCTCCAGACGCGTCCCATGATCTTGAGCCTGTTGCGGTCCAACTGGCGCGTGAGGTCCGGGCTCACCGCGGTCCAGGCGTCCCCGCGGTCATCCGAGCGGTACAGCCGCTGCGAGGCGAAGTAGAGCCGCGTGTGCGAATGCGGGCTGATGATGAGCGGCGCATCCCAGTTCCAGTGGCTGCCCGGCTCGCCGGGCTCGACCTGCGGCTGGATGTCCATGCGCTCGCCGCTCTTGCGGTCGAAGCGGACGAGTTCGCCGTGCTGGTACTGCCCATAGGCGATGTTCGGGTCGGTGGGATCGACGCGCGGCTGGAAGCCGTCGCCCCCGAGCACGAACCACCAGTCCGAGTTGCGGATGCCGTTGTCGTTGGCGGTGCGCGACGGGCCGCCCCACGTCTGGTTGTCCTGCGTGCCACCATAGATGTTGTAGAACGGCAGGTCGTTGTCGACCTCGAGCTTGTAGTACTGGGTGATGGGCAGGTGCGGGAAGAAGTTCCACGTCGCACAGCGATCGAAGCTCTCGTAGAGCCCGCCGTCGCAGCCCACGAGCAGGTGGCGCGGGTCGTCGGGGTCGACCCACACCACGTGGTTGTCCACGTGCTTGTTGGCCTCGCCCGCGCGGCGCCAGGTGCGGCCACCGTCGTCGGAGGTCTGCAGGAACGTGTCGATCTGGTAGAGCCGGCCACGCACGACCGGGTCCGCGAACAGCTCCTGATAGTACTGCGGGCTCGACGAGATCTGGCCGTTCAGCTTGGACCAGTTCATCCCGCCGTCGTCCGAACGGTACGTGCCGCGCTCGTCCCCGAGGGCCTCGATCGTGGCCACGATCACATCCCGTTCGGGGCTGGGCACCACGAGCCCGATGCGGCCCATGTCGCCTCCGGGCAGGCCGTTCTTGAGCTTGGTCCACGTCTCGCCGGCGTCGGTGCTCTTCCAGATGCCAGAGCCCGGGCCGCCGTCGATGAGCGTCCACACCTTGCGGTGGCGCTGGTAGGTGCTCGCATACAGCACGCTGCGGTCGTGCGGGTCCTGGTGCACTTCGTTCGCACCGGTCCAGTCGTCGACCTTCAGCACCTGCTTCCAGGTCTTGCCGCCGTCGGCGGTCTTGTACACCCCGCGCTCGCCGCCGGGCGACCACAGCGGACCCTGCGCGGCCACCCACACGAGGTCGGGGTTCTTGGGGTCGACCACGATGCGCCCGATGTGCTCGCTGGTCTTGAGACCCATGTTCGCCCAGCTCTTGCCGCCGTCTTCCGACTTGTACACGCCGTCGCCCCAGCCCACGCTGCGCTGGCTGTTGTTCTCGCCCGAGCCGACCCACACCGTGAGCGGCCGCGACGGAGCCACGGTCACGCAGCCGATGCTCGAGGTGCCCTGATCATCGAACACGGGTTCGAACGTGGTGCCTGCGTTGCTCGTCTTCCACACGCCGCCGTAGGCGGCGGCCACGTACCACGTGCTCTTGTCACGCGGGTCCACGGCGAGGTCGGTGATGCGGCCCGAGGTCACGGCCGGTCCGATGCCGCGGAACTTGAGGGCGCTGAACGTGCCGGAGTCGAGCCGGGTCTCGGGCTTGGCAGCGCCCTTCGCAGCCGACTTGGGGGCGGCCGGCTTGGCCGGTGCCGCGAACGCCGCGCATGCGGTGCACGCGGCAAGGGCGAGTGCGAGCAACGGGAGCATTCGACGCTTCATGGCAGGCGGTCCTGGGTGAGGGTGTTGGGCGCCGCGGGCGGACGTGCGGGCGGGGCCGAGAAGCGCGCAGTGGAACGCAGCCCGCTGCCGGGTGTCAACGGCTCGGGCCCGCATGGCGCCCCCGGCGCGGGGAGAGGGACTCCGGACGCTGATGCGCGCCGGCCGCGCATTCCCGCAGCGCCATGTGCCGGTCGGTTCGTGTCATGGGCGCGCTCTGGGGCATCACCCCGGAGCGAATGTCCTTCATCCTCGCGCGCACCGTATGGCACATTGCGTTCCCATGGATCCCCAAGCGATTCCCGCCGCGGTCTCGACCGTGCACCCCATCGAAGTCGAGGCACCCGCGGCCCCCACGCTGCAACGCGCCCTGGGCGCCTGGGACGGGGCCTCGCTCACCATCGGCGCGGTGATCGGCACCGGCATCTTCCTCACCGCGGGCGACGTGGCGCGTTCGCTCCCCCACCCGCTGCTCGCGCTCGGAGCATGGATCGCGGGCGGGCTCCTGGTGCTGGCCGGGGCGCTGTCGTATGCCGAACTGGGGGCCATGTACCCGCGCGCGGGCGGGCTCTACCACTTCCTGCGCGAGGCCTGGGGCCCGCTCACCGGGTTCCTGTACGGCTGGACCTGCCTGCTCGTGATCATGACCGGCGGCATCGCCGCCATCGCGGTGGGCTTCGGCGACTATCTGGGCGCGCTGGTACCGGCGTTCTCGAGCACGCGCATCGTGGTGGCACTCGGGGCCTGGCACGTGACGGGCGCGCAGGTCGCCGCCCTGCTGGCGATCGCGTTCCTCACCGCCGCCAATCACTACGGCGTGCGGCAGGGTGCGGGCGTGCAGAACCTGTTCACGCTCGCCAAGCTGTTCGCCATCGCGCTGCTGGTGTTGGGCGGCTTCGCCATCGCTCCGGTGGTGCACCCGGACTGGACCGCACCGCTGCCGCAGTCACCCGGGGCGCTCATCGCACCGTTCGGCGTCGCGTTGATCGCCACACTGTGGACCTACGACGGCTGGTACGCGCTCACGTTCTCGGCCGGCGAAGTGCGCGACCCGCGGCGCGACCTGCCGCGCGGGCTCATCGCCGGCGTCGCCGTGGTGATCGCCGCGTACGCGCTCTTGAACCTGATCTATCTGCGCGCGCTCAGCATCGAGCAGCTGTCGGCCAGCACGCGCGTGGCCGAGACCGCGGCGCGCGCGTTGTTCGGCGACGCCGCGGCCCGCGCCATGACCGCCGCCGTGGCCATGTCGGCGTTCGGCTGCCTCGCTGCGACCATCCTGTACTCCTCGCGCGTCTACCAGCCCATGGCCGCCGACGGTGTGTTCTTCGCGCGCGTGGCGCACATCCATCCGCGCTGGCGCACGCCGGCCGCCGCGCTGTGGTTGCAGAGCGGCTGGGCGGCGGTGCTGGCGTTGACCGGCAGCTACACGCAGCTCTTCACCTACGTCACGTTCGGCGGCGTGCTGTTCCACGTGGCCGCGGGGCTGGCGCTGTTCCGGCTGCGGCAGACGCGGCCCGATGCCGCCCGGCCCTATCGCGCCTGGGGCTGGCCCGTGGTGCCGGCGTTGTTCGTGCTCGGCATGGCGCTGCTCACGCTCAACACCCTGCAGAGCGCTCCGCGCGAATCGCTGCTCGGCCTGCTCGCGATCGCGGCCGGCGTGCCAGCGTATGTGGCCTGGAAGCGCGCCGCGGCCAAGCGGGCCGCGGCCTGAAAAGCAAAGCGGCGCACGGGATGAGCGTGCGCCGCTTTGCTTTTC
>JBEBGT010000301.1:0-4786 GCA_040081365.1 Candidatus Eiseniibacteriota bacterium
AAAGCGCCGTTGCCACGTCGTCCGTCAACCCACCAAGCAGGTGCAGCGCGCACACCGCGTCAAAGGCATGCCCGTTCTTCCCGTCGCGCGCCCGTCGCCGCGCTCTCCGTGCTCTCCATGCTGCTCGGGTATGCCATGGCGGCGCATGCGGCCGAGCCCAGCATCGATCAGATGTTGTCGTTGCGTCGTGCGGGCAGCCCGGCCGTGTCGCCCGACGGCCGGCTCGTGGCCTACACGGTGCGCGACACGGATCTCGTGGCCAATCGGTACGTCACCCAGCTCTGGCTCGCCGACGTGGCCACGGGTGAGACGCGTGCGCTGACGTTCGGCCCCAAGTCCAACACCTCACCCGCCTGGTCGCCCGCTGGCGGCAAGCTGGCGTTCGTCTCGGAGCGCGGCGAGAAACGCCAGGTGTGGTGGCTCGACCTGCGCGGCGGCGAACCCGAGAAGCTGACCGCGGCCGAGGAGGGCGTCACCGCGTTCGCGTGGTCGCCCGGCGGCGAGCGTATCGCGTTCACGGCACCCGAACCCCGTGACGACGCACGCAAGGCGCGCGACAAGCGCTACGGCGAACTCGAGCGCGGCGACGACCGCGGGCACGCGCACCTGTGGTTGCACGACCTCGGTGCCGCGCGCGCCAAGCGGCTCACCGAGGGCGGCATGGCGGTGGGGGATTTCAGCTGGTCACCCGATGGCCGCGCGATCGCATTCGATCACCAATCCGACGACGCGCTGGGCTCCGACAGCACCAAGGACATCTCCGTGGTCGAGGTGGGGACCGGCAAGGTTCGCACCCTGGTGCGCTGGCGCGGGCCAGACGGCCACCCGGTGTGGTCGCCCGATGGCAGTCGAATCGCGTTCGAGACCGCCGGCGAGGCCCGCGGTTGGTACTACACGAACGGCATGATCGCCGTGGTGCCAGCGGCCGGCGGCACGCCGAACCTGCTCACCCGCGACTTCGACGAGGACGTCTCGCTCGTGGCCTGGAGCCGCACGGGGATCTGGTTCGCCGCCAATGAGCGCACGGCCAGCTCGCTCTACCTGCTCGACCCCGCCACGCGCGCGGTGCAGCGCCGGCTGCCCGACGCCGGTTGGGCGGGTTCCGCCTGGAGCGTGACGCCCGATGGCAGTGGGGTCGCCTACCTGGCGGGCGACGCCACGCATTACCCCGAGGTGTTCGTCGCGCGCACGGGTGAACCCGGTCGCGCCGTCACGCGGTTGGGCGACCAGTTGGCGGGCTGGACGCTCGGCACGTCGGAAGTGGTGGAGTGGACCAGCCGCGACGGCACGCGCATCGAGGGTGTGCTGCGCAAGCCGGCCGACTGGAAGCCGGGCCCGCGCCGGCCGCTGCTGGTGGTCGTGCATGGTGGGCCCACCGCGGTGTCGCGACCCACGCGTTTCGCGGCGGGCTACGTGTATCCGATCGAACACTGGCTCGCGAAAGGTGCACTCGTGCTGGAGCCCAACTACCGCGGCAGCGCCGGCTACGGTGCGGCATTCCGGGCGCTCAACGTGCGCAACCTCGGCGTGGGCGATGCGTGGGACATCGTGAGCGGGATCGAGGCGCTCGCGGCGCGCGGGCTCGTCGACACGGCGCGCGTCGGCGTCATGGGCTGGAGCCAGGGCGGCTACATCTCGGCGTTCCTCGCCACGCACGAAGCCCGGCGCTTCCGGGCGATCTCGGTGGGTGCTGGCATCTCGGACTGGATGACGTACTACGTCAACACCGACATCACGCCGTTCACGCGCCAGTACCTGCAGGCCACGCCGTGGGACGATCCCGGGATCTACGCGCGCACCTCGCCGATCACCACGGTGCGCACCGGCGCCGGTGCACCCACGCTGATCCAGCACGGCGGTGCCGATGCCCGCGTGCCCACGCCGAACGCGCGCGAGCTCTACCGGGCGCTGCTCGACGTGGGCTGTGAGGCTCGGCTCACGGTGTTCCCCGGGTTCGGGCACGGCCTCAACACGCCCAAGGCGATCCGTGCGGCGCTCGAGGAGAATCGGGACTGGTTCGACGAGCGCGTGTTCACCCCGGCCGCCGGCCGGCCGTCAGCGCGTGGTGGCGAGCGCAAGCGCTAGCCAGCGGGAGAATGGCGCGGTCCACAGGACGGCTCGCTTCGTGCTAGTTTCGACGCGCTGCGGCCCCTGTGCGGAAGGGGATTCCGGCGGGAGCGGCCGCGCAATCCAATACAGCGCCAGAGGTTTCGCATGTCCGGCCGGGTCGATTTCATCCTGCGGGCGAACGCCGATTACATCGATGACCAGCATCGCCGCTGGTTGGAGAATCCCCGCTCGGTGCCCGAGGATTGGGCACTCTTCTTCGCCGGGATGGACTTCGGCGAGCGCCGGCCCGGGACCGCCGGGTCCCCGAGCGGCGTGGACAGTGCCTACGCCCTGGTCCATGCGTACCGTGAGTTCGGCCACCTGATCGCCCGGCTCGACCCGCTCGGCGGTGAGCAGCCCACCTCGCACCCGTTCCTCGACCTGTTCGCGTTCGGGCTCGGCGAGTCCGACCTCGACCGCGAGGTGACCGCCCCGTTCCACGGCGAGTTCCGCGGCACGCTGCGCCAGCTCCTCGACGCGCTGCGCGAGACCTACTGCGGCACGCTGGGTGCGGAGTTCATGGACATCCCCGATGCGCTCCAACGCGAATGGCTGCAGGCGCGCATGGAGGCATCGCGCAACCGCCCGGTGCTGTCGGACGCGGCGCGCATCGGCATCTTGCGCGCGCTGCTGCTGGCTGACGGCTTCGAGCAGTTCCTGCACGCGCGCTACACCGGCCAGAAGCGTTTCTCGCTCGAGGGCGGTGCCGCGCTCATCCCGATGTTCGAGGCCCTCGTGAACGACGCCGGGGTCGCGGGGGTCGAACAGCTCACCATCGGCATGCCGCACCGCGGGCGCATCAACTTCCTCGCCAATATCATGAAGAAGCCGCTCGACAACATCTTCAGCGAGTTCGAGTCGGCGTTCGCGCCGCCCGACGTGCAGGGCCACGACGACGTGAAATACCACCTCGGCTACTCGTCGGACCATGTCACGCCCGACGGCCGCAACGTGCACCTGTCGCTCACGTACAACCCGAGCCACCTCGAGTTCGTGAACCCGGTCGTGCTGGGCGCGATGCGCGCGCGCCAGGAGATGATGGCGGACAAGCACCGTGAGAAGGGCATCCCGGTGCTCATCCACGGTGACGCGGCGTTCTCGGGGGAGGGTATCGTGCCCGAGACGCTGGCCCTGGCGCAGCTGCCGGCCTACCAGACCGGCGGTACGATCCACATCGTCATCAACAATCAGGTCGGCTTCACCACTTCGCCGCACGACGCTCGCGTGACACGCTACCCCTCGGCGATCATGCGGGTCGTCGACGCCCCGGTGTTCCACGTGAACGGCGACGACCCCGAAGCATGCGTGCATGCCATGACGTTGGCGCTCGAGTATCGCATGCGCTTCAAGCGCGACGTGTGCATCGACCTCATGTGCTACCGAAAGCACGGGCACAACGAGATGGACGATCCCACGTTCACGCAGCCGGTCATGTACAAGAAGATCGCGCAGCACGTGCCGGCGTCCCGCCAGTACGCCGCAGCGCTCGTGAAGGCCGGCGTCCTGGACGTGCCGGGTGTGGAGCGCATCGAGGCTGAACTCGATGCCGCGTTCCGCGCCGCGCACCGCCGCGCCTCGAGCGAGCCGCTCACGCCGGTGCGGCTCGAGCCGCGCGGCACCTGGCGCGGACTGGCCTGGGCGGGCGACGACTGGAGCGCGGACACGCGTGCCGGCCGCGAGACGCTCGAGCAGGTGCTGCACGCGGTCACCAAGCTGCCCGAGGACTTCCGTCCACACCGCAAGATCGCGCAGCTGTCCGCCGACCGACGCCGCATGTTCCTCGAGGACCGCGTCGACTGGTCGCTGGGCGAGACGCTGGCCTACGGCACGTTGTTGCTCGAAGGGCGCAACGTGCGCCTCACCGGTCAGGATGTCGGCCGCGGCACGTTCACGCATCGCCACGCCGCGCTCTATGACGTCGAGGATGGCCGCCGGCTGGTGCCGCTGCAGCACTTGGTGCCCGAGCAGGGCCGCTTCGAGGTCGTCGACAGCATGCTGTCCGAGGCCGCGGTGCTCGGGTTCGAGTACGGCTTCAGCACGGCCGACCCGCACACGCTGGCGATCTGGGAAGCCCAGTTCGGCGACTTCGCCAACGTCGCGCAGGTCATCATCGACCAGTTCATCGCGGCAGGCGAAGCAAAATGGGGCCGCATGTCGGGGCTCACGCTGCTGCTGCCGCACGGCTACGAGGGGCAGGGGCCCGAGCATTCGAGCGGGCGACTCGAACGATTCCTCGAACTGTGCGCCGACCGCAATCTCCAGGTGTGCAACCTCACCACACCCGCCCAGCTGTTCCACGCGCTGCGCCGCCAGTTGCACCGCTCGTTCCGCAAGCCGCTCGTGATCATGAGCCCCAAGAGCCTGTTGCGGCACCGGCTCGCCGTCTCGCCGGTGGGCGAGTTCACCGGCGGCACGTTCCAGCCCGTGCTGGACGACACCCTGGTCGAGCGCGCGCGCGTGAAGCGCATCCGGATCACCACCGGCAAGCTGCATTACACCCTGCGCGAAGCGCGCGAGGCGCGCGGCATCACCGACACCGCGCTCGTGCGGCTCGAACAGATCTACCCGTTCCCGGCGGCCGAGTTGGCCGGGGTGTTCGCGGCCTACCCCGACGCCCACGATGTGGGCTGGGTGCAGGAGGAACCGGCGAACATGGGGGCTTGGCGCAACATCCGCC
>JBEBGT010000302.1:0-4780 GCA_040081365.1 Candidatus Eiseniibacteriota bacterium
GTGGTTCCGAGTTCGCCAAGCTGGCGTGGCGCAACGCGCGCGACCCCGGCATGTCGTCACTGCGCTGGGACTCGCAGAGTGGCGAGGTGTCCATGCGCTGTGCGGTGATCGCGCGGCCCAACGACGCGGGCGCGCCCGCGCGCCGGCTGTGTCACGCCGGACTGCTGCAGGTGGGCGAGGCGCTGCGCTCGGCCGACGCCCTGGCGGTGGAGATGCCCGGGGCCACGCTCGCCACGCCGCCCGCGCCGATCGCGGGCCTGCCCGTGGTGGAGCAGGCCGAAACCTGGCAGGCGTACGCCAACGAAGCGCCCGGCCTTGCCGAGGGCCTGGCCGAGCAGGTGAGCCGACTCGCGAACGTGTCGCCGGCACCCTGGGTGCGCGTCACGCGTGCCGCGCACGGACTCGACGCCGAGATCGCGTGCGCGCCGCCGCATCAGTTGACCGCACCGGGGCAGGGCATGGCGCTGCTGCGCATCAGCGCGTCGCAGGCGCACCCGCAGTTGGGTGCCGGGTTGGTGTGCGTGCTGGTGCCGCCCAGTGAGACCGAGCCGGTGCCCGAGCGCGCGTATGCGACGTCGGCGCTGTTGAACGAGGCCGAGGCGCGCGAGTGGACCGGCGTCGATGCGCTCGGCGGTTGGTGCGTGCACCCCGCAGCCGGGCTCTCGCACGTGGCGTTCTTCCCCGCGCTGGCGGTGGAGGAGGACACGGCCGAGGTGCTGGCCTGGCAGGCGGGTATGCGTGCGCGCTGGGCCACGCAGTTCGTGACCCGGGTGGCCGCCATGCGGCCCGCGGGGGACCGCAGCGCGAGCTGACGACGCATCCGGGCGGGACTTCCGCGCGTTCGTAGGGCGGGATGCCCCCGGCGCGCGGAACGCCGCGGTCGCTGTGCTACCGTCGCGGGCCTTGTTCTCGCATCGCCCGACCCTCACCGTGCGCGCGGCGCCATGTCGCGCGAGGGAGACCCGCCCGTGAGCGACTTTCGTCCTCTGTTCTCCCTGCGCTTCCGCGCGCGGTGCGCCGCCATGTCCGTCCTGACCTGCGCGCTGATGTTCACGAGCCCGCTCGCGTTCGCTGCTGGCGCCGGCCCTGCCGCGGCCAAGCGCGAGCCCGTGAAGCTCGACGCCAAGCTCTTCAAGTCGCTCGAGTTCCGCGCCATCGGACCGGCGAACATGGGCGGACGCATCTCGGACTTCGCCGTGGTGCAGTCGAACCCGGCGGAGTACTACGCGGCCACCGCCACCGGCGGCGTGTTCAAGACCACGAACAACGGCACCACCTGGCAGGGCGTGTTCGAGAAGGAGGCCGTGGCCAGCACCGGCGCGATCGCCGTGTTCCAGAAGCAACCGCAGCGTGTGTGGGTGGGCACCGGCGAGGGCAACAACCGCAACTCGTCGGCGTGGGGCAAGGGCGTCTACCTCTCGGACGACGGCGGTGGCTCCTGGACGTGCATGGGGCTGCAGAACACGGCCGCGATCGCGCGCATCGTGTGCGATCCCGACGACTCGCTCACCGTGTACGTGGCCGCACTCGGCAAGCTGTGGGGCCCGAACCCCGAGCGCGGCGTGTTCAAGACGCGAGATGGCGGCCGCACGTGGACGCAGGTGCTGAAGATCGACGCCAACACCGGCGCGGTGGACCTCGCCATCGATCCGCGCCATCCCGAACGGCTGTACGCCGCGCTCTACGCGCGCCGGCGCTCGCCGTGGTCCTATGGCGGTGTGAGCGAGACCGGCGGCATCTACCGCTCGAACGACGGCGGCAAGAGCTGGAGCAAGTGCACGAACGGCCTGCCACGCCGCACGGGCCGCATCGGGCTTGAGGTTTACGCCAAGCAGCCCGACATCGTGTTCGCCGTGGTGGAATCCGACGAGGGCGGGCGACTCTCGGACTTCGAGGAGACGAGCCGCGCGGGCGGCGTGTTCCGTTCCGACGACGCCGGTGCGTCGTGGCGCCGGGTGAGCCCGTTCTCGCCACGCTCGTTCTACTTCAGCCAGATCCGCGTGCAGCCCGACGACAGCTCGCGCGTCTACCTCTTGGGCACCGACCTGTTCGTGTCGGACGACGCCGGCGTCACGTTCCGAGCCGGTGGCGCGCGCGCGGTGCACCCGGACTGTCACGCCATGTGGATCGATCCGTCGAACCCGCGCCACCTGCTACTCGGAAACGATGGTGGCATCAACGAGTCGTTCGACCGCGCCGGCTCGTGGCGCTACGTGAACAATCTCGCGCTCGGCGAGTTCTACAACGTCACCACGAACATGCGCGAGCCTTACTACGATGTGTTCGGCGGGATGCAGGACAACCAGAGTTGGGGCGGGCCGTCACGCACGCGGCTGGAGCTCGACAACTGGTTCGACGACACGCGCGGCGGGCACGGCATCATGAACGACCACTGGTTCGTGCTCGGCGGTGGCGACGGCTTCCATGTGGCCACCGATCCCACGAACCCCGACCTCGTGTGGTACGAGTCGCAGGGCGGCGAGATCGTGCGCCAGGACCTCGTGAGCGGGCGCGAGCGAAACTGCCGGCCGTCGCACAACGAGGGCGAGCCGGTGTTCCGCTTCAATTGGAACGCGCCGTTCTTCCTGTCGCCACACGATCCCACCGTGCTGTACATGGGCGGCCAGTATGTGTTCCGGCTCTACGAGCGCGGCGACAAGTGGGAGCGCATCAGTCCCGACCTGACCACGGCCGACCCCAAGAAGATGGCCACCGGCGGCTCGGGAGCCGAGCAGCACTGCACGATCGTGTCGCTGAGCGAGTCGCCCGCCAAGGCCGGCGTGATCTGGGCCGGCACCGACGACGGCAAGGTGTGGGTCACCCCCGACGGCGGTAGGACATGGCGCGACCTCACGGCCAACGTGCGCGGCGTGCCCGCGGGGCTGTACGTGAGCCGCATCGACGCCTCGCCACTCGATGCCCAGACTGCCTACCTGTCGTACGACGGTCACCGCTCCGACGACACCGCGCCGTACCTGTTCGTGACCCACGACCAGGGCCGCACCTGGGCCAGCATCGCGGCCGGCCTGCCGAAGGACGCGCCGGTCGTGGTGGTTCGCGCGGGGCGCCAGAACAAGGACCTCGTTTACGTGGGCACCGAGTTCGGCATGCACGTGAGCCTCACGGGCGGGCGTGACTGGCTGCCGCTCAAGAACGGCCTGCCGACGGTGGCGGTGGATGACATCCACACGCAGCCGCGCGACCTGGACCTGGTGGTGGGCACGCATGGCCGCAGCGTGTACATCCTGGACGGCGTGCAGGTGTTCGAGGAGTGGAACGCGCGTACGCTCGAGGACACCGTGAGCGTCTTCACGCCGAAGACCGCGTGGGCTTGGCACAAGCGTTCACTCGGCGGCAAGTTCGGCTCGGATGACTGGAGCGGCAAGAACCCACCGTTCGGCGCGTGGCTCGACTACTTCACGCCGCGCGAGGTCGAGGGCGGGGTCTCGATCGCGATCGCGGATTCGACCGGCCGGGAAGTGCGCACGCTCACGGGCCCCGGCGAGGCCGGCTTCCACCGCGTGGTGTGGGATCTCACGGCCGGCGACCCCAAGACCCGGATCCGGCGCACCGAGCACACGGGTCAGGCCCCACTCGTGGGGCCCGGTCGCTACAAGGTCACGGTGAAGGCCGGACGGGCGCGTGTGCGCGAGCAGTGGGTCGAGGTGCGCGCGCTGCCCGGGACGTATTTGACCGAACTCTGAGCGCTGCGAGCTAAATGACTGTCGCCAAAAGGGCTCGGGCTGCTCGGGCGGTCCGTGCCCTCAGGCTTCACGCGAAGGTCCACACGGGGCTTGCCGGAACCCCGGAAAGCTATTGACCCGAGCCAAGCGTTCGCGGCATTCTCCGCGCGTCGGAGCCGGGTGCGTAGGTTCGCTTCAAGCAGCGTTCCAGCCGCAGGGTGCTTCACGACCCGCGGCTGTTCTCATTTCTGGGGCCGCATCCGACACCGGCGCATCGATCGCGCGCTCCGGGACGCCAAACGATTCCCGAGAGCGCTGATGTGACGGGGGGGCTTCCCCCGCGGCCGGAAGGAGCACGCAGTGGCGACGGGTACCGTGAAGTGGTTCAACGACGCGAAGGGTTTCGGCTTCATCTCGCAGGAAGGTGGCGAGGACGTGTTCGTGCATTTCTCCGCCATCCAGGGTGACGGCTTCAAGACGCTCGCCGAGGGCGAGCGTGTCGAGTTCGAGATCGTGAAGGGGCCGAAGGGCCTGCAGGCGAGCAACGTCCGCAAGGGCTGAGCTGACGGTCCCATTCTGCATAGCGTCACAAGGCAGGGCGGCGTGGCAGCGCCGCCCTTGTCTTTTGTCCGCGGCGCGACTCGCGCGCCCGGCCCCCGCCGATCTCACGCACGCACTGGAGTCCCGGCCCGATGCCACGCCCGCGTCCCGATAAGAGCTCGCTGCCGGCGGATTACCTGGAGCCCTTGGTCGCCGCGCTCGCGGACCCGGCCGTGCTCGCGGGCATCCGCGTGGAAGAGTTGGAGCCCGTGACGTTCCAACTCGCGCTCTACTTCGGCGTGCGGCGCGACCCGGCAACCGCCGCGGCGTTGGGGGGTGTCTACGAGCGGCTGGTGGCCGAGGTCGCGGCCGACGACCGCGCCGTGCTGGTGCAGGACCTGGCCGCCGCCGTCGTGAGCGGCGCGAGTTCGGTGCTGGCGCTGCTGCCCGCGCACGAAGACGCAACTGCGCGGATATTCGAGGCCGATGACGGCGAGCCCGGCGGTTGGACGCATGAAGGCTTTGCCCGCGCGATTGGTTGGGCGTTGGGCAAACGC
>JBEBGT010000303.1:0-4777 GCA_040081365.1 Candidatus Eiseniibacteriota bacterium
GTCCGTGCCCATGCCGACTTCGAGGTTCCACTCCTGCGGTGTGCCGTCGTACACCAGCACGCCGCGCGCACCCCATGCAGGATCGAGCGTGCCGTCGGCGCGCGCATGCAGCAGTCGCACTTCGTTACGGCCCGTCGCGTGGGGCGAGCGCACCATGGCCACGTAAACGCCGCCGCTGCCATCCGCGAGCAGCATGTGACCGCGGCCCGACGCCGAGGTGTCGTTGAGCGCAAGACCACCCTCGGGCCAACGTGAGTCGCGATCCCCGCCCGGCTCGAGGAGCAGCAGCCGAACGATCCCGGGCGTGTACGCCGGTGCGTCGTGCCACATCACCCACGCACCGCCCGCGCCATCGGCGCACAAGTGCGCGCCCCACTGGTCGCCGTCGGCGAGGCTCAGCGGGAACTCCTGAACGCTCTGCGCATGCGCCCAAGGCGAACACAGCAACACCAGCGTGAGCGCGAACCATCCCGTCCGCTTCGGCATGTCGAGCCTCCGGGGCCATCGGGGGCCGGCGGTCTCGGCCGGATCCGACGGGGGAACTCACCTGCGGGAACTCGGGGGAACGGCGAGCTCGATACCGGATGCGAGGCGTGTTGCGCGAGCTCGGCGTGCGCACAGCGTGCCGCAGCGCCACGAGCGCGGCAACCGGCAGGAATTGCCGGGTGCGCGGGCACGTTGCGCGCGGGCGGTCAGCGCTCCACGAGTGTTCGCGCGCGCTCGAAGATGGCGTGCCACATGGGGCGCGTGAGCCGGCCGGTCTGCGTGTTCTGCCGGCTCGGATGAAAGCTCGACAGCAGCACCACGCCGCCCGGCAGCACGGCCTCGGCGCCGTGCGCGAACGCGAGCCGTGCGTTGGGTGCGAGCGTGTCCCACAGACCGGTGGCGCGCAGGAAGGTCTCGTGCCCGATGCGGCCCAGCACGAGCACCACGCGCAGGCGCGTGAGCAGACGTAGCTCGGCTTCCAGGTACGGCCGGCAGCGCTCGAGTTCGTCGGGCAGCGGCTTGTTGTCGGGTGGCGCGCAGTGGCCGGCAGCCGTGATGAAACAATCCGTGAGCTGCTGGCCGTCGTCACGCGACACGCTGGTGGGCAGTGCCGCGAAGCCGCTGCGATGCAGCGCTTCGTAGAGCCAGTCGCCGCTCGAGTCGCCCGTGAACATGCGCCCGGTGCGGTTGGCACCGTGTGCGCCGGGCGCCAGCCCCACGATCACGAGCCGCGCGGCCGGGTCGCCGAACGACGGCACCGGCTTGCCCCAGTAGGTCTCGTCGCGATACGCGCGGCGCTTCTCGCGCGCGACCGCCGCGCAGTAGGTGCGCAGGCGCGTGCACTGCTCGCACGCCACGATCGCGCGCGAGACGGCGGCCACCGTGCGCCAGCGCGGTGCGGGCTCGGCCCCGGCAGGCGCGGCGGACTTCGCGAGGCGAGCCGCGGGCGCGCGCTGGAGTGCCGCGCGCTTCACCGGCGCCTGCTTGCGCGCCGCGCTCATCGGCCCCCCAGCCACGCCACGCGCTGCACGCGTGCGCCGCGCGCATCGGCGAGCCGCGCCCAGTAGAAGCCCGCGGGCACACGCGCACCCGTGTCGTCGCGGCCGTCCCACTCGGCCACCGGTGCAGCGCCCGAGAGCACGCGCGACCAGCGCCGCCGGCCGCTCACATCGTGCAGCGTGAGCACAGCCGTGCCGCGCACACCGGTGGCCGCGAAGCGCACGCGCGCGGCGGCCGGATTGGGCGAAACGGCCAGCGTGCTCGTGCATTCGCCCGCGCGCTGCTCGCCGCACGTACCGCCCAGCCGCAGCAGCGCGAAGTCGCCCGCGTCGAGCGTCATCTGCAGTCGTCGGCCCTGCGCGGTCGGCAATGTGGGCAGCGTCGCCCAGCCGCCGTCCGGCGTCATCGACTCCACGCGGCGCTCGCCCACCAGTTCCAGAGCGATGGTCTGGCTCGCCGCCGAGTCGCGATTGGCCACGAACAACCATGGCGCGCCGTTCGCGTCGGCGAACGTGCCCAGTGCCACGCGGCCTTCGATCGCGGCCACCAGCGAGTCGGGCGTGAACGCCGTGCCGCCCACCGGTGCGCCGCCGGTGTGCTCGGTCGACAGCCACGCCAAAGAGGCCATGGCCTCACCCATCGGCAGCACGCGGCGATTGAGCTGCCGCACCTGCTCGTAGTGCGACGAGCGCTCGCCCGTGCCCCAGCGGATCATCCCCTCGGTCCAGCCCACGGCCGGGTCGGGGTCGGGCGCGGGCGTCCAGTACGTGAAGTAGCCCACCCCCGCGCAGCCGTACGACAGCCACTGCGCCACCTGCCAGCGCAACAGCGCGTCATCGACCTCGCGATACTGCAGATGCTTGATGACGAGCAGGATGCCCCAGAACGGCAGGCCGTACTCGCGCGCCACCTGTGCCGTGCCGGCCACGTTCTCGACGAACTGGCCGTACTCGCCATCGACGCGATGGTCGTAGTGGTCCGTGCACAGCACGGCGGGCGACGTGGCCTCGATGTAACTGCGCATGTAATCGAACCACGCCGAGCGCGACGGGAACATGTGCCGGCCGAGCAGGTTGTTCCACGCCGGGTGCAGCGGGTCGTGCGCGCGCAGCAACCGGAACCACTCGCCGAGCCGCGCGAAGCGCTCGGGCCCGGGCTCATCGCCAAGGTAGTAGCCGAGGAACGCGGGTTGGTCGCGGTACGCGCTCACGATCGAGTCGAGCGTCGCCAGCGTCGCCGGCTCATCCTCGTGCACGAGATCCAGCCGCTGGTCGAGCAACAGGTTCTGCACGCCCACCGGCTGCGAACAGGCCAGCCGCGCGAGGTTCGGTTCCACGAGCCCGGGGTCCTCCCAGGCCAGCACGGTCACGTTGAGGCCGGCGTCCGCGAGTTCGGCGTAGCGTGCCGGCGTGGTGGAATCGGCGGGCGGCGCGACCCAGCCGAAGAGCGCGAAGCGCGGCAGGGTCGCACGGCCTGGATGCGGCACGAGCGCGACGGGTCGGGCGGGGTGCTCCGGTGCGCGGTCGCCGGCCGCGGTGGCGCCCGCCAGCACCAGCGCGAGCGCCGCCCGGGCGAGCCCACGGGCGGAACCGGCCCTGGCGGGCGCACGGCCGGCGCTCCCCGGCGTGCCGTACCTGTTCGCCCCGCTTCTGGCGCTTTCGCGACCGCTCACGTCCCGCCTCCTCGCGCAACTGCCGCGCCACGCCCGCGCCGGCGGGTGCGCTTGAAACATCCCGGACAATTCCCTAGCTTCCACCGGTGCTCGAACGATTGCGGAGCCTCATCCTCGGTGGGCGGAAGAACCTCTTCGACCCCAAGATCCACCACCAGCTCGCACTGATCGCCTTCTTCGCCTGGGTGGGCCTCGGCTCGGACGGATTGTCGTCCTCGTCCTACGGCCCCGAAGAAGCGTTCCTCGCCCTCGGCACCCATACGCACCTGGCACTCTACCTGACCGTGGCCATGGTGCTCACGGTGTTCCTGATCAGCGCGTCGTACACGCAGATCATCGAACTGTTCCCGAGCGGCGGCGGCGGCTACCTGGTGGCCACGAAGCTGCTCGGCACCACGCCCGGTGTCATCTCGGGCGGCGCGCTGGTGGTCGACTACGTGCTCACGATCGCGATCTCGGTGGCCTCGGGCGTCGACGCCATCTACTCGTTCCTGCCACCGGGGATGGCGCCCTACAAGCTATTGACCGAACTCGTGGTGGTGGGCGGGCTCACCGCCCTGAACCTGCGCGGCATCAAGGAGTCGGTGGCCGTGCTCATGCCGATCTTCGTGGCGTTCGTGCTCAGCCACTTCGCGCTCATCCTGTGGGGCATCGGCACGCACCTCCACGACTTCGGCCCCATGCTGAGCGCCACGGTGCAGGACACGCACGCGGCGTCCAACGAACTGGGCATGTTCGGGCTCATCGGGCTGTTCCTCACGGCCTACTCGTTGGGCGGCGGTACCTTCACCGGTATCGAGGCGGTGTCCAACAGCACCGCCATCCTGCGCGAGCCGCGCGTGGAGACCGGCAAGAAGACCATGGCCTACATGGCCGCGTCGCTGGCGTTCACGGCTGGCGGCATCCTGCTGTGCTACCTGCTGAACAGCGTGCACCACGAGCCCGGCCGCACGCTCAACGCGTCGCTGTGGTCGCTGCTCACGCAGGGCTGGTCGATCGGCGGCGTCAGCATCAGCGGCCCGGTCGTGGTGTTCACGCTGCTCGCCGAGGGCGCGCTGCTGTTCGTGGCCGCGCAGACAGGCTTCCTGGCCGGCCCGGCCACGCTGGCCGCCATGGCCGTCGACAACTGGGTGCCCAAGCGCTTCGCCCACCTGTCCGAACGGCTGGTGACGCAGAACGGCATCATCACGATGGGTCTGGCCGCCATCGTCACGCTGGCCTACACCGGCGGCGCGGTGAAGCTGCTCGTCGTCATGTACTCCATCAACGTGTTCCTCACGTTCACGCTGTCGCAGCTCGGCATGGTGCGGCACTGGTGGCAGGTGAGGAAGACCGAGGGGCACTGGCGCCGCCGCATCCTGTTGGCCGGTCTGGGAACGTTGGTGACCGGCGGCATCCTGATCGTGACGGCGGTGATCAAGTTCACCCAGGGCGGCTGGGTCACGCTGGTGGTGACCGGCGCGTTCATCGGGCTCTGCATGCTGGTGCGCTCGCACTACCTGCGTGTGCGCGGCGTCTTGAAGAGCCTGGACGACGTGTTGTCCGACCTGCCCATGCCCGACCGCGAGAAGGAGCCCGAACTGGCTCCCGACGGCCCCACGGCCATTGTACTGGTGGAAG
>JBEBGT010000304.1:0-4764 GCA_040081365.1 Candidatus Eiseniibacteriota bacterium
GTGGCAGACGACCGGCCATGCGCGCGCCTGGCAGACGCTCGTCGACATCAAGAAGGAATCCACGCCCGAGTGCGTGAAGTGCCACGTGGTGGGCTACAAGCTCGAGGGCGGATTCCAGACCGCGGATGACGCCCCCAAGCTGGCGAACGTGCAGTGCGAGAACTGCCACGGCATGGGCACGGCGCACGAGGCGATGCCGGCACAGCGCCAGAAAGTGACCGAGGCCACGTGCGTGGGCTGCCACACCGCCACGAACAGCCCCGCGTTCAACTTCGCGGTGTACCAGCCGCACATCCTGCACAAGGTGCCGGCGGTGATGCCGCCGCTGCCGCCGAACCCGGCGAAAGAGAAGATGAAGGCGGGCGGCGGGACTCACTGACGCGCCCCGCTGCGAAGCACCACGAGCCCCTCGCGCCCGATCAGCGCGAGGGGCTTCGTCGTTCGGGGCGCGCGGCGGACCGCGCCACACGCCGAACGCCGTTCGGTCCGCTTGCCAACGCCGCGCGCGGCTCCTAACTTCCCATCGGCCCAGAGCATGCGGCCCCCGACAGCCCGGGGCGCGCCGGCCGCTCCCAGTCCGTATCACCCTTCCCAGGAGCGACCCCCGTGAGCAACGTCCTAGAGGGCGTGCATTACTCCGAGACCATCCTCGAGACCGTCGGCCACACCCCGCTCGTCCGCCTGCGCAAGGTCGCTCGCGACCTGCCCTGCCCGGTGCTCGCGAAGCTCGAGTACTTCAACCCCGGTGGCAGCGTGAAGGACCGCATCGGCGTGGCCATGGTCGACGCCGCCGTGAAGGACGGCCGCCTGAAGCCGGGCGGCACGATCGTGGAGTGCACCTCGGGCAACACCGGCCTGGGGCTGGCCATGGTGGCGGCCGTGCGCGGCTACCGCTCGGCGTTCTGCATGCCCGACAAGGTCTCGAGCGAGAAGGTCAACCTCTTGAAGGCATTCGGCGCCGAGGTGTACCTGAGCCCCACCGCGGTGGAGCCCGAACACCCCGACAGCTACTACAGCGTGGCCAAGCGCATCTCGAGCGAGCGTCCCGGCGCGGTACTCATGAACCAGTACCACAACCCCGCGAACCCCGAGGCGCACTACAAGAGCACGGGGCCGGAGCTGTGGGAGCAGACCAAGGGCCGCATCACGCACTTCGTGGCCGGCATGGGCACGGGTGGCACCATCTCGGGTACGGGCAAGTACCTGAAGAAGATGAACGAGAAGATCCAGGTGATCGGCGCCGACCCGGTGGGCTCGATCCTCAAGCACTACAAGGAGACCGGGCAGATGAGCGAGGCCCACACCTACAAGATCGAGGGCGTGGGCGAGGACTTCATCCCCACCGCCACCGACTTCGCCGTGGTGGACCGCATCCTGCAGTGCAACGACCACGACGGCCTGAACCTGGCGCGCACGTTGGCGCGGGAAGAGGCCATCTTCGTGGGCGGCTCGGCGGGCATGGCGGCGTGGGTCGCGTTCGAAGTGGCCAAGACGTGCGGGCCCAACGACCTGGTGGTGGTGCTGCTGCCCGACACCGGCGAGCGCTACCTCACCAAGGTGCACAACGACGAGTGGATGCGCGACAACCACCTGCTGGATCCTTCGAACGTGAATGCCGGGCACATCGCGGGCGGCAAGGCCGCGCGCGTGCGCACGCTGTTCAAGATGGAATCCGGCGAGCCGCTCAAGAAGGCGCTGGCGTTGATCCAGCAGCACGATGTCTCGCACCTGCCGGTGTTCAAGGGCAAGGACGTCGTGGGCACGCTGCATGACGCCGACGTGCTGAAGGCCGCGCTGTCCGATCCGGCGGCGCTCGAGCGCCCGCTGGACAGCATCATGGGACCGGCCCTGCCGGTGGTGGGCGCCGACGAGCCCGCCGACGTGGTGACCAAGCTGCTCGCCACGCGCGCGGCGGCCGTGCTCGTCCAGCGCGACGGCGCGGTGAGCGGCATCTTGACGCGTTTCGACATGCTCCAGTTCATCGCGGGAGGCGAGTAGTGGCCAAGCTCAAGGCGGATGCCGGGATCAGCACCAAGGCGATCCATGCCGGCCAGTCGCCGGACCCCACGACCGGCGCCGTGATGACGCCGATCTACCAGACCAGTACGTACGCTCAGGAGAAGCTGGGCACGCACAAGGGCTTCGAGTACGCGCGCACGCACAACGCCACGCGTGCCGCGCTCGAAGGCAACCTGGCCGGGCTCGAGGGCGCCAAGCACGGGCTCAGCTTCGGTTCCGGGCTCGCGGCCACGAACGCGCTCATCCAGACGCTGTCGGCCGGCGACCACGTGGTGTGCGGGCAGAACACGTACGGCGGCACGTTCCGGCTGTTCGACAAGGTGTGGAAGCGGCACGGGCTCGAGTTCTCGTTCGTCGATGCCACGAGCGTCGAGAGCATCGCGGCGGCATTCCAACCCAACACCAAGATGGTGTTCGTGGAAACGCCCACCAATCCGCTCATGCAGCTCACCGACATCGCGGCGGTGGCCAAGGCGGCACATGCCAAGGGCATCAAGGTGGTGGTCGACAACACGTTCATGACGCCGTACTTCCAGCGCCCGCTGGAGCTGGGCGCCGACGTGGCGTTCCACTCGGTGACCAAGTACCTGAACGGCCACAGCGACATGGTCGGCGGCGCACTGCTCACGAGCGACGACGCGCTGCACGAACAGCTGCGCTTCCTGCAGAACGCGGCCGGCGCGGTGCCGGGGCCCATGGACTGCTTCCTGTGCCTGCGCGGCACCAAGACGCTGGCGGTGCGCATGCAGCGCCACGACGAGAACGCCCGCGAACTGGCCGGCGTGCTCGAGAAGCACCCCAAGGTGCGCAAGGTGTTCTACCCCGGACTGGCGTCGCACCCGCAGCACGAGCTGGCCAAGCACCAGATGAGCGGGTTCGGTGGCATGATCTCGTTCATCCCCGGCGACGGTTCGCTGGATGCCGGCCGTGCCATGTTCGACCGCTTCCAACTGTTCACGCGCGCCGAGAGCCTCGGTGGCGTGGAGAGCCTGGTGTGCCACCCGGCGTCCATGACGCACGCTTCGGTGCCGCGCGAGCGCCGGCTGGCCATGGGCTTCGAGGACGGGCTGCTGCGGCTGTCCGTGGGGATCGAGGACGTGAAGGATCTTCGGGCCGACCTGGAGCAGGCGCTTGGCTCGATCTGACGCTCGACTCACCTTTGCCGTGGCCGCGCTCGCGTTGCTCGCGAGCTGCGGCGGCGGCGACCGTCGGTTGCTGATCGTCACCTCGAACGATGTCTCGGGCAAGACGAGCCCGTGCGGCTGCCACACGCCCAAGGGCGGGCTCGCGCGCCGCGCGGCGTTCCTGGACAGCGTGCGCGGCAAGCGGCCGAACGTGCTGGTGCTGGACGCAGGTAACTTCTTCCCGGCCACCGATGACGAGGCCGAGAGCGGGCCCTACATGCTGGCCGAGATGGCCAGGCTCGGCACGCAGGCCGCGGGCGTCGGCGTCAACGAGCTGCGCTTCGGGTACTCGTTCACGCGTGAGCACGCGGCGTCGGCGGGCGTGCCACTGGTGAGCAGCAATGTCGTGCGCTTCGAGAACGGCGCGCCGGCGTTCGAGCCCTGGAAGCTGATCGAGTCCGGCGGCATGAAGGTGGGCGTGTTCGGGCTGTTGTCCGAGAACGCCGATCTGGGGCCGGCGCGCGACTCGCTCCGCGTCGAGCCGGTCGCGTCCGCGGCCCAGAAGGCCATCGCCACGCTGCGCGAGCAGGGCGCGCAACTCGTGGTGTTGCTGTCGCAACTCGGCAAGGTCGAGAGCGAGAGCCTGGCCGTGCGCGTGCCCGGGATCGACCTGGTGGTGGGCGGGGGTGGCGTGCCCGTGCTGCCCGACGGCGTGCGTGCCGGTGGCGCGGTGGCCGTGTACGGCGGCATCCAGGGCTGGCAGGTGGGCGTGGTCGACGTCACGAACGGCGCGGGCGGCCCGCCCGTGCTGGCGGCTCGGACGGTGGTACTGGATCCGAGCGTGAAGAACCAGCCGGCCATGCTGGCGCGGGTGAAGGCGTTCGAGGATTCGCTCAACGCACACCTGCGCGCCCGCGATGCCGCGCTCGGGCCCGCGCCGGTGCCGGGTGGTAAGACGCAGCACTACATCGGCATGTCGAACTGCATCAAGTGCCACGCCAGCCAGTACGCGCAGTGGCAGACCACGGCGCATGCGCGCGCGTGGAGCACGCTGGTCGAGCAGCACAAGGAGTCCACGCCGGCGTGCGTGGGGTGCCACGTGGTGGGCTACGGCCAGCCGGGCGGGTTCCGCACGGCCGACGACGCGGCGCGCTTCGGCAACGTGCAGTGCGAGTCGTGTCACGGCATGGGCACCGGGCATCGTCAGTGGATCGAGGATGGCAACAGCGTGGCCGAGGCCACCTGCCGTGGGTGTCACACCGACGTGACGAGCCCCGCTTTCAAGCTGGCGCTCTACCGGCCGCACGTCCTCCATGACCCGCCGCCGGGGCTCCAGCCGTTGCCCGAATCACCCGCCAAGGCCCTCATGCGAGCGGGAAAGGCCCCGCACGGACATTGACCCGAGGCGCCGTCTGACGGTCAAGTTGTTGCAATACAAGTGGTTGGCGAATTCTGGCCCAGCATGCCGCTGGCAAATACCAGTTGACAAGCGGGGGGTTCGTCCCTAGCCTGCGGTTCGCTTTGGAGGGAGGGTGGACCCTCGGGGATCACTCTCTGGCCGCGCTCACAACCGCATATGCGCAAGGACGCTGCCGACCTGACACCGCTTTCTGCACAGTGG
>JBEBGT010000305.1:0-4761 GCA_040081365.1 Candidatus Eiseniibacteriota bacterium
TCATGATCCCACCCGTCTCCCGAGACCCGCATGATCGACCCGACGCCGCCCGCGCCGCTCCGCCAGCTCCTCGACACGCTCCGGCCCACGAACAAGGCCTTCATGGCCCAGCACCCGGGTGACCCGCCGCGCCGCCAGCCGGTGCACGTGGTCTACGGTGGCGGGCACCTGTTCCGGGCCGACACCGCGGCCAAGCTGGGGGAGGTGGCCCGGCGCAGCATGTCCGATCACGCCCCGGACCCCGCCGCACTCGACCAGGCGCTGGGGCTGGGCGGGCTCGCCGAGGCGGTGTACACGCGCGTGGCCGACAAGCTGGTGCGCGAGCCGGTCGAGGACTTCCGCATCGACTTCGAGGATGGCTACGGCACGCGCCCCGACGCCGACGAGGACCGCGACGTGGCCGCGGCGGCACGCGAGGTGGCGAAGGGCCACGCCGCGGGCTCACTGCCCGAGTTCATCGGCATCCGCGTGAAGCCGCTCACCGAGGAACTGCGCGCGCGCAGCCTGCGCACACTGCGGCTGTTCATCGCCACCGTGCTCGAAGCCGCCGGCACGCTGCCCGCGAACTTCGTGGTCACGTGCCCCAAGATCACCACGCTCGAGCAGGTGAAGGTGTTCGCGGGTCTGCTCGAGGGGCTCGAGCGCGAGCTGGGGCTGGCCGCGGGAACATTGCGGTTCGAGGCCATGATCGAGACGCCGCAGAACGTGCTCGATGCCGATGGCGGCAGCATGATGCCGCGCATGATCGGCGCCGCCCAGGGGCGGCTGCAGGCCGCGCACTTCGGCACCTACGACTACACCGCGTCACTCGGCATCACGGC
Organism: Candidatus Eiseniibacteriota bacterium; assembly: GCA_040081365.1. GTDB lineage: Bacteria > Eisenbacteria > RBG-16-71-46 > RBG-16-71-46 > RBG-16-71-46 > JAIOPA01. The sequence continues at coordinate 822 of JBEBGT010000305.1, forward strand.
CGCGCACCAGCGCATGCGTCATCCGGCGTGCGACCACGCCAAGCTCGTCATGCAGGTGGCGTTCGCGGGCACGGGTGTGTGGCTGTCGGACGGCTCCACCGCGATCCTGCCCGTGCCGGTGCACTCGGCCAAGGGTGGCGTGCTGAGCGCACCGCAACAGGCCGAGAACCGCGCCGGCGTGCACGCGGCCTGGCGGCTGCACGCCGATGACGTGCGCCACTCGCTTGCCGGCGGCTTCTATCAGGGCTGGGACCTGCACCCCGCACAGCTCGTGTCGCGCTATGCGGCGGTGTTCGAGTTCTTCCTCGCCGGGCTCGAGCCGGCGAGTGAGCGCCTGCAGAACTTCGTGGGCAAGCTCGCGCAGGCCACGCTGGTGGGCGATGTGTTCGACGATGCCGCCACGGGGCAGGGGCTGCTCAATTACTTCCTGCGCGGCGTGCAGTCGGGCGCGATCGGCGAGGACGAGGCGGTGCGGCGCTCCGGGCTCACGGTGGAGGAGATCCGCGGTCGTTCGTTCGCCGCCATCGTGAAGGCGCGCGCCAAGGGCTGAGCGCGCTCAGCTGCCGCGGTAAGTCGAGAACCCGAACGGCGACAGCAACAGCGGCACATGATGATGTTGCTTGGCGTCGCGGATCTCGAACACGACCACGACCTCGGGGTGGAAGCTGGCCACCCCGCGAGCGGCGAAGTACACGCCAGTCTCGAATGTGAGCCGGTAGCGGCCCGCGGCGGTGACGGGCCCGAAGGCGTCGCGGATGCGGCCGTCCGCGTCGGTGTTCGCGCGGCCCTGCACGGTCCAGTCATCGCCGTCCGCGCGTTCGAGCGACACGGCCACGCCGGCGGCGGGCGTGCCGGTGGAAAGATCGAGGATGTGCGTGCTGATATGGGTCATGCCCGGCAGGTTACAACGCGCGCGGGGTCGTGCGCGAGCACACCGGGCGGGCGCGCGTTCAAGCGCTCGCGAGCAGCTTCGCCAGGCGCAGCCGCGTGATCTTGTGCAGTTCCAGAGCCGTGATGCGTAACTCGGTCGCGGGGTCGTTGCCCAAGCGCGCGCGCAACGCCGCCAGCATCTCGGCCGCACTCAGGCCGCTGGCGCACAGGATGAATGTGTGCCCGAAGCGCACCTCGTAGTCGCGATTGCCCTGCGCCAGTTCGGCGCGCACGTCGTCGTCGGCCGCGCGCGTGCCGGACTGCTCAAGCGCGGACCACTGGCTGGCGCGTGTGCTCAGCGTGGCCGCGGCCCGCGTCTCGCCGAGTCGCGGGTGGTGCGCCACGGCCTCGGCCACCTGCTCGTGCGTGAGCGTGCCCCAGCAGCGGTCCGCGCACGCGAGCAGCGCGGCCTCGTTGCCCCAGGGCCGCGCGGCGAGCATGAGCTCGACCCACGGCCGCGCGCCGCAGCATGCCACGAGCGCGTCGCGGACCTCGGGATCCGGGGCGCGGTCCAGCTCGGCGACGGTCATGACGGGTTCAGGCCGAGGTGCCGAACAGCCGCAGCCGTGCGACGCCGCCGTCCGGGTAGATGTTGAGCCGCACGTGCGTGGCCGTGACCGGTGTGGCCACGTCCCAGGCATGACGGCCATGCGGCTGCAGCGGCGTTTGCGCCAGCAGCGGCTGCCAGGCGGTGCTCGCCTCGAGCACCTCGGCGCTCGCCCCGGGCGCGTCGCACCACTCGAGCATCGCGCTGCCGGGCGCATTGCCCTTGAAGTGGTCGGTGTCGAGCTCGATGCGGCTCAACTGGCCGCGCACGGCCAGCCGCACGATGCTCCAGTCGTGGCCCGGGCCGCGCCGGCGGCGCGTCTCCCAGCCATCGCCCATGTGCGTGGAGCGGCCCGGCAGCACGAGGTTCTGGCGGTGGCCGAAGAACATGTCGCTGCACCGCATCACGTAGCCGCCGTTCTCGAGCGCAGCCAGGTCCAGCACGCTGCCGGGCGTGAAGCGTGCGGGCTCGGGGCGGGCCTCGCCGTGCACGCGCAGGCGTGCCACGCCGCCATCGGGGTAGATACGGAAGCGCAGGTGCGTGAGGCGCTCCTCGCACGTGACCGCGAACAGGTTGCGCGAGTCCCCCGCGAGCGCGGACTTGCTCACCAGCGTGTGCCAGCGGACGTTCGCGTCGCGGTCGAGCACCAGCGGATCGGGCACGCCGTCCACCGCACAGCCCTCGAGCTCGCCGTGCTCGGGGTAGTTGCCGCGGAAGAACGCCGTGTCGATGACCACGCCGCGCACCACGCCGGGCAGCCCCAGGCGGATCAGGCACCAGTCGTGCCCCGGCGAGCGGCGCCGGCGCGTCTCCCAGCCGTCCATCCACTTGCCGCGGTCGGTGTATTCGTGTTCGCGCCACTCGGCCGCCTGCGGCTTCAAGAGCGCTTCCTTGGGTGCGAAGAACTCGTCGTTCGCCCATAGCACGGCGCCGCCCAAGCGCGCGGCGGCCAGATCGATGAGGTCGGTGAAGGCGGGTTCGCTCATACGTTGGTCAGCTCCCGGTAGCGCAACATGCCGCGCGTGCCCGTGACGCCTTCGCCCTGGGCATACACGCGCTCGCCGCGCAGGTAGGTGGCGTGCACCACGCCCGCGAGCCGGCGGCCCGCATACGGCGTGAGCTTGTGGCGGTGGAGCAACGCCTCGGGCTCCACGGTGAACTCCTGCTCGGGCGTCCAGATGACGAAGTCGGCGTCGAACCCCGGGGCGAGCGCGCCCTTTCGCGCCCCCAGGCCCAGGAGCTGCGCCGGTGCGGTGCTCATCCAACGTGCCAGGTTCGCCAGCGGCAGCGAGCGCTCGCGCATGCCCGTCCACACCACCGACAACCCGAGCTGCAGCGAGGCGATGCCGCCCCACGCGGCCATGAAGTCACCCGTCTCGCGCGCCTTGCACTCGGGCGGCGCGGGGGAGTGGTCCGACACCACCTGGTCGAGCGTGCCGTCGACGAGCGCGGCCCATAGCGCGTCGCGATCGCTGGCCGCGCGCAGCGGCGGGGCACATTTGTACTCGGTCGCCCCATCCGGTACATCGGTGCCCGTGAACGTGAGGTAGTGCGGACACGTCTCGGCGGTGATCGCCACGCCGCGCGCACGCGCCGCGGCGATGATCGGCAGCGACTCGGCACTCGACACATGCACGATGTGCACGCGGGCGTGGACTTGCTCGGCGAGCCGCACGAGCAGCGCGATGGCCTCGGTCTCGGCCGCGGCCGGGCGCGTGGCTGCCCACGCCGCATGGCTGCGCGTGCCCATGGGCGTGGCGGCCGCCAGGATGGGCCCGGGCAACTCGGCGTGTGCCATGAGCACGGCGCCGAGCGGCGCCAGGCGCTGCAGTGCCAGCGCCAGGTCGTGTTCGCTCACGGGCGGGAACTCCGCCACGCCCGAGGGCACGAGGAAGCACTTGAAGCCGAGCACGCCCGCGTCGTGCAGGCCATGGAGCTCGAACGTCTTGCCGGGGATCACACCGGCGAGGAAGCCCACATCCACGGCGCACTGGCCGTTCGCCGCGGCGCGCTTGGTACCGAGCGAGGCGCGCGTGACCGTGGCGGGGATGCTGTTGAGCGGCATGTCCGCGACGAGCGTGATGCCACCGGCGGCGGCGGCACGGGTCGCACTCGCGAAGCCCTCCCAGTTCGTGCGGCCGGGCTCGTTGATGTGCACGTGCGAGTCCACGAGTCCCGGCATCACCACGGCATCATGCGCTTCATGCAGGACCAGTCCCGCCGGCGGTGCGTCGTGCGGGTGCAGCGCCACGATGCGGCCGTCGCGCACCTCGATCGTGGCGGGGCGCAGGCCTTCGCGGGTGCAGACGCGGGTGGAACGCAGGGCGAGCGAGGTCATGGATGCCGGGCCTTGGGTCTCCACGAGCACAAGGCTCGCACGAGGATCGACGATGCGGTGTGGGCGAGGGTGCGGCGGATGCGGCGGTGACGCGGTGGCGGAGCCGGACGCATGGACTCAGGAGG
>JBEBGT010000306.1:0-4747 GCA_040081365.1 Candidatus Eiseniibacteriota bacterium
TCCTCGCGCGGGAGGATGGCGTCACCATGGAGGAGAGTCCGTGATCCGGCTGGGCGTGAGCAGACTGACGCTGGACGACGTGGTGGATGTGGCGCGCGGCGAAGTGCGCGTTGAGTTGCCCGGCGAGGCCCGGCAGCGCGTGCTGGCGAGCCGGCGCGTGGTGGATGCGGCCGTGCGCGACAACAAGGTGGTGTATGGCGTCACCACCGGCTTCGGCAAGCTCAAGGACACGCACATCGCGCCCGACGACGTGCGCACGTTGCAGCTGAACCTGCTGCGCTCGCACAGCGCCGGCGTCGGCCCGGCCACGCCCCGCGAGGTGGTGCGCGCCATGCTGTTGCTGCGGGCACACTCGTTGTCGATGGGCGTGTCGGGCGTGCGGCCCGAGGTCATCGAGATGCTCGTGGCGATGATCGACCGGCGGGTGACTCCGGTGGTGCCGCTGCAGGGCTCGGTGGGTGCGTCGGGCGACCTGGCGCCGCTCGCGCACATGGCGTGCGTCATGATCGGCGAGGGCGAAGCCTGGCTGGGCGAGCAGCGCATGCCGGCCGGACTGGCGCTGCGCGGCGCGGGCCTGCAGCCGCTGTCGCTCGAAGCCAAGGAAGGACTGGCGCTGATCAACGGCACGCAGTTCTCGACCGCGTGGGCCGCACTCGCGTGCGCCGACGCCGAGCGCGTGTGGGAAGCGGCCATGGGGGCCGCCGCACTCAGCACCGAGGTGCTGCTGGGCTCGTTCCAGCCGGCGCGCGAGGATGTCATGGCGCTGCGCCCGTACCGTGGCGCGGCCGAAGCGGCGCGCCGTTTGCGCGAGTACTCGCGCGGCAGTGCGCTGGTGGCGTCACACAAGGACTGTGGCCGCGTGCAGGACGCCTACAGCCTGCGCTGCGTGCCCACGGTGATGGGCGCGTCATGGGACGCGATCCTGCACGTGGAGCAGCAGTTCGAGGTGGAACTCAACTCGGTGAACGACAACCCGATCGTGTTCCCGGACTCCGGTGACACGGTGTCGGCCGGGCTGTTCCACGCCCAGCCGGTCGCGCTGGCCGCAGACTACCTGAAGATCGCCGTGGCCGAGATCGGCTCGCTGTCCGAGCGTCGCATCGACCGGCTGCTGGATTCGCGCGTCTCGGGCCTGCCCGAGGCCCTCGCGGGCTCGCCCGGCCTGGAGTCGGGCTACATGATCGCGCAGTACACCGCGGCCGCATTGGTGAGCGAGAACAAGACACTGGCGCATCCCGCGAGTGTGGACTCGATCCCCACCGGTGCCGGCATGGAGGACCACGTCAGCATGGCGCCGATCGCGGCGCGCTATGCGCGGCACATCACCGACCACGTGGCACGGGTGGTGGCGCTCGAACTGCTGTGCGGCTGCCGTGCACTCGAGTTCCGCCGGCCGCTCCAGGCGGGCGAGGGCACCGAGATGCTGTATGGCGCGGTGCGCCGCGTGGTGGCGTCGCCCGAGGGCGACCGTGCCATCCAGGGCCCGTGCGAGGAGCTGGCGCGCTGGGTGCTGAGCGCCAGTCCGCAGAAGCTGGCCGAAGAGGTGCTGGCGTCGTGACCCCGGCTGCCACTGCACGCGTGGTGCGCGCCGCGCACGGCACCGAACTGTCGTGCAAGGGCTGGGTGCAGGAAGCGGCACTCCGCATGCTCATGAACAACCTCGATCCGGCCGTGGCCGAACGCCCGGATGATCTCGTGGTCTACGGCGGCACCGGCAAGGCGGCGCGCAACTGGGATTGCTACGAGCGCATCGTGAGTTCGCTGCGTGCGCTGGGCTCGGACGAGACGCTGTTGGTGCAGAGCGGCAAGCCGGTGGGCGTGTTCCGCACCCACGCCGACGCGCCCCGCGTGCTGATCGCGAACTCGAACCTGGTGCCGCGCTGGGGCACGTGGGAGCACTTCCGCGAGCTCGAGGCCAAGGGCCTCATGATGTATGGCCAGATGACGGCCGGCAGTTGGATCTACATCGGCTCGCAGGGCATCGTGCAGGGCACGTTCGAGACGTTCGCCGAGTGCGCCGACCGGCACTTCGGCGGCACGCTCGCGGGCCGGCTCGTGCTCACCGCCGGGCTCGGCGGCATGGGCGGCGCGCAGCCGCTGGCCGTGACCATGAACGGCGGCGTGTGCCTGGCCGTGGAGGTCGAGGCCGCGCGTGCCGAGCGCCGAGTGGCGAGCGGCTACTGCGACCGCGTCTCGCGCTCGCTGGACGAAGCGCTGGCCTGGTGCCGCGAGGCGGTCGCGGGCAAGCGGCCGCTGTCGGTGGGGCTGGTGGGCAATGCCGCCGAGGTCATTCCAGCGCTGCTCGAGCGCGGGGTGATCCCCGATGCCGCCACGGACCAGACCAGCGCGCACGATCCGTTGGTGGGTTATGTGCCGGTGGGCATGACCGTCGAGCAGGCCGCCGAGGCCCGCAAGACGCGCCCCGACGACGTGATCCGCCGCGCGCGCGAGTCCATGGCGACGCACGTGCGCGCACTGCTCGGCATGCGCGACCGTGGCACGGTGCTGTTCGACTACGGCAACAACCTGCGCGGCGAGGCCGAGAAGGGCGGGCTCACGCACGAGCAGGCATTCTCGTATCCCGGCTTCGTGCCGGAGTACATCCGGCCGCTGTTCTGTCTGGGCAAGGGACCGTTCCGCTGGGCGGCACTGAGCGGCGACCCGGACGACATCCGTGTGACCGACGAGGCCGCGCTGGCCGAGTTCCCGGACGACGCGCGGCTGCACCGCTGGATCCCGCTCGCGCAGAAGCACATCCAGTTCCAGGGCCTGCCCGCCCGCATCTGCTGGCTGGGCTATGGCGAACGCCACCGGCTGGGGCTGCGCTTCAACCAGCTGGTGCGCGAAGGGAAGCTCAAGGCGCCGATCGTGATCGGGCGCGACCATCTCGACACGGGCTCGGTCGCGTCGCCCTACCGCGAGACCGAGGCCATGCGCGACGGCAGCGACGCCGTGGCGGACTGGCCGCTCCTGAACGCGCTGCTCAACACGGCTTCCGGTGCGTCGTGGGTGTCGCTGCATCATGGCGGCGGCGTCGGCATCGGCAACTCCATCCACTCCGGCATGGTGATCGTGTGCGATGGTTCGGTCGAGGCCGACGCGCGTCTGGCGCGTGTCCTCGTGAACGATCCGGGCACGGGCGTCATGCGGCACGCCGACGCCGGCTATGAAGCGGCGATCGCGCATGCGCGCGCCACCGGCATGAAGCTCCCCGGCATCACCCCGTGAACCCATGACCTACTGGCCAGCGCACGACCCGTCGAGCAAGCAAGTCGCCGGGCGCACGGCGTACCTGATCCTGCACAACACCTCCGAGGTCGTGACGCCGGACGCCGAGGGGCGTGAGATCCTGCGCTTCCCGAAGGGTGCGATCGTGTTCCGCGACGGCCGCGTGCTCGAGGTGGGGCCTGCCGCCGAGCTGTTCCGGCACCACCCGGACGCGCGGCCGCTCAACGCCAACGGCAAGCTGGTGACGCCGGGCCTGGTGGACTGCCACACGCACATGATCTTCGGCGGTCACCGCGCCGGCGAGTTCCAGATGAAGTTGGCGGGCGCCACCTACGCGGAGATCGCGGCGAAGGGCGGCGGCATCCGTTCCACGGTGCGCGCCACCATGGCGGTGAAGGAGGAGGTGCTCGAGAAGACGCTGGCGAACCGGCTCGAGCGCTGGCGCGCGAACGGCTGCACCACGGTCGAGGTGAAGAGTGGCTACGGGCTCACCACGGCGCGTGAGGTGCGGTTGCTGGAGCTGATGGCCGGCGCGGCGATCCGCGTGCCCGTGCGCGTCCACCGTACGGCCCTGGCGCTGCACGCATTGCCCGACGAGTTCGCGGGCCGGCGCGAGGCGTATGTCACCGAGGTGCGTGACGCGCTGCTGCCCGAGGTGCACCGCCGCGGCATGGCGAGCGCGGTGGACGTGTTCTGCGACCCCGTGGGCTTCACGGTCGACGAGTGCCGCACGGTGCTCGAGCGCGCCCGCGACCTGGGTTTCGCGATCAAGCTGCACGCCGAGCAGACGGTGCGGGGGGGCGGCGCCAAGCTCGCGGCCGAACTGGGCGCACGCAGCGCGGATCATCTGGAGAGCGCCCACGAGGAGGACTGGCGGGCGCTGACCGAGGCCGGCACGGTGGGCGTGCTGCTGCCCGCGGCCGCGCTCACGCTGCGCCTGCCGCTGCCCGAGGCCGCCATGCTGCGCCGCACCGGCGCGCGGGTGGCGATCGCCACCGACTTCAACCCGGGCACGGCCCCGGCGCAGTCGCTCATGGAGGTCGCAGCGCTCGCCGGCCGCCTGTGCGGCTTCGATGCGAACGAATTGCTGCTCGCAGTGACCTGGAACGCGGCGAAGGCGCTGGGCGCGGAGTCCGAGGTGGGACACCTGAACCCGGGCGCATGGGGCGACGCGGTGCAATGGGAGTGCGAGTCCCTGGAGGAGCTGCCGTACTGGATGCCGGCGGTGCGTCCGGACACGGTGTTCATGCGCGGCGCGGACCTGGCGCTGCCGGCGGTCGAACGGCGGGTGTGGCCGTAGGGTAAGCCGTCGCTGTTCTTGCGCGACTGCAACTTCAACGGCCTGCGTTCCGGACGGCCCGGGTACGAGCCGGGTCGTGAATATGGCGAACGCTCGGTTCGGCCTTCCATGGCCTCACCTCCCTGACGCGCCCTTCACGGCCTCCGCCATCCTGGCTACGGCCTGGGCGCGACTCGCCATATTCACAACCCAACTCGTACCCGGTCCTGTACTGGCGGG